>JBNMHA010000049.1:0-17856 GCA_050872545.1 Spirochaetales bacterium
CGAATGAACATTTTCTTGCATTTCTTGTCTATAAAACGAATTACGCCCTGATGAAATTTGCTTGTGACGTGATAATGTACGCCCGCCTTTTTGATTCTTCTACGTGACATAGCTCCTCCCAAAATTTTTTGTTTTTCTATGTGTGTTAGGTGGAAAAAAAGGGCAATTGGCTTTAAATTTACTTCTTATTTACTTGTAAAGTTGTTGATAAACAGGTGTGTGTGGAGGAGAAGCTTTTGAGCTTTTGAATATGTAGAAATAGAATTAAGGTCTGATCATTATTGCATTTATTGTGCTAGCCGACTTGCCGCATAACAAAGTGCTCAGAGCTCAATCCCAAAATGGAATCGAGCTCTGAGCATTAAGCCTCAAAGACAAAAAAGCGACTGAGAAAATCTCAACCGCTTTGCTATATACCAATAGTGAATCAAGGCATGGGCAAAATTAAAAATTCTTAATAATTTCCTCTCCAAATTCAGAACATTTCACTTCTGTTGCGCCCTCCATCGCACGAGCTAAGTCATAAGTAACATGCTTTGAGGCAATTGCAGCTTCAAATCCCTTAATAATAAGATCCGCCGCTTCTTTCCAGCCAATATGTTCCAACATCATAACAGCAGATAAAATAATAGACCCCGGATTAACTTTGTCCATTCCTGTATATTTAGGTGCAGTTCCGTGAGTTGCTTCAAAAACAGCAATCTTATCAGACAGATTAGCTCCGGGTGCAATTCCGATTCCGCCAACCTGTGCTGCAAGTGCATCGCTTATATAATCACCGTTAAGATTTGGCGTTACAACAATTTGGTATTCATCCGGACGCAGCAGAATCTGTTGAAACATCGCATCTGCAATTCTGTCTTTAATCAAAATCTTTCCTGCCGGAAGCTTACCATTATAATTATCATACAATTCAGCTTCGGTAATTGTAATATCACCAAATTCATCCTTAGCGACTTGGTATCCCCATTCTTTAAACGCACCTTCCGTAAACTTCATTATATTGCCCTTATGAACAAGGGTTACTATAGTGCGTTTATTGTCAATTGCATATTGAATTGCCTTTCGGACAATATTCTTGCTTGCTTCGGGAGAAATTGGTTTAATACCTATTCCCGCAGTTTCAGTAATATGACAGCCCATTTCACTGTTTAAAAAATTAATTACTTTTTTTACTTCATCTGTTCCGGCTTTCCATTCAATACCGGAATAAACATCCTCAGTATTTTCTCTAAAAATTACCATATCAACAAGTTCCGGACGTTTTACCGGAGTGCCTACACCTTTGAAATATCTTACAGGGCGAACACATGCATACAGATCGAGAATCTGACGCAGCGCAACATTTAAACTTCTGATTCCGCCACCCACAGGTGTAGTAAGAGGACCTTTTATCCCAACATAATATTTTTTAAATGCCTCAAGTGTTTCATCAGGCAGCCAATTACCCGTAGCATTAAAAGCCTTTTCTCCTGCCAAAACTTCAGTCCAAGCGATCTCACGTTTTCCACCATAAGATTTTTCAACAGCCGCATCTACAACTTTAATCATTGTCTTTGTAATATCGCTGCCTATTCCGTCTCCTTCTATAAAAGGCAATATCGGAGTATCGGGAACATTCATTTTTCCATTATTATCAAATGTAATTCCATGTCCCTTTGTAATTTGGTTAATCGGTTGAATTGCCATAAATCATCCTCCACAAAATAAATGCAGTACATAAACTGTACCGTGCCGTTCTTATATCACAAAAACAGTATGTAGTCAGCAATAAAAAGAGTACTTGTTTAAGTATAGGAAATTTATTCTGGAATAGAATTGAGGTCTGGTCACATAACAAACAAAAGTAAGTCAGTTTGCAACATAATAACTTATCCAGACCTAAATCCCAAAACTGAATCGAGGTCTGAGCGGAAAAATCAAAATTGTATTTATATCTTTTCTATTATCATTGCCCCAAACGGACAAAGCGACAGCTTCATTAATTTGAAATATTGCAATCCAAACGGAATACCAATAATTGTGATACAGCACAAAATGCCGAAAAGCAAATTTACAAAAGCTATTTCTATTCCCCCAAAAATAATCCAAAAAACGTTGAGCAGAACAGAAGTTGTTTCATTTCCATAAACAATGTCTTTGCCAAACGGCGCAAAAGACATAGGAACCATCTTAAAACACTGCAATCCAACCGGAATTCCGATAATCGTTATGCACCAAAGCATACCAAACAGCAACCAACTTAGACCATTCACAAAACCGCCAAATATAAACCACAATATATTACCGAGAACCAACATAAAATCTTTCATTTTAGACTTCCTTTAATGCAAAATATAAGCCTGCTACGGCTCTCCGATTTTTACCTTATTCTCCATTTTTCTGTCAATCAATCGGTAATATACTAATATTGAATTGTGGTCTGAGCATTTTGTTAATTAAGTCCGATATTCTATTACGGCATTAAGGTCTGGCACCTTAAATAATTTGCCCAGACCTAAATCCCAAAATTGAATTAAGGTATGGGCACAATTTTCAATTTTAATTTCCGGTCAGTTTCTTCAGCAACTCGCAGTTATTATTAAATACCTTCTGAATATCAACTTCATCCATTCCGCAGCCAGCAAGAACAGCTCTTGCGTATTCCGGACTCAAAAAGTCACTGTCCGAATGCGCATCTGAATCAAGAACAAGAGCAGCACCGGCTTTCTTTGCGGTTTTATAAACATGCCCATTAGTTAGGCTGTGCCCCTTTTTCGACGTAATTTCCAAATAAACACCTTTCTCCACCGCAAGTTTAGCATCAGCTTCGGTTATCAGACCGGGATGCGCAAGAATTGTAACACCGGCTTCTATTGCTGCCCGATTAGTTCCCGGCTCAACAGGTTCGGCTATAGTTTCACCGTGAACTACAATAAGTTTTATTCCGAAATCACGCGCTTTTTTTGTCAAATCACCGATTAAAGCAGCCGGAACATGTGTAAATTCCACTCCGGGAACCGCAATAATATTCCAACCGCTTTTTTTCACCATATCTGTCATTTTTTTTACAGATTCAAACACATGCTCATAATTAGAATAATCCACATGGTCTGTAAGTCCAATCGCATAATATCCTGCAACTGCCGCTCTGCGTATATGCTCTGCCGGGGAAAGTTCTCCATCAGAAAAAAAAGTGTGTGTATGAAAATCTATCAGTTTCATAATTTACTCCGTTAATTTTTGGAGCAATGTACACTCTTTTTATTGAAATGAAAACCGAATTATATCATCTGCCTTTTTGCGAGGTTGTAAAAAGCACCGCGCGCACTCATCAATTCATCATAAGTACCGACTTCTTCAATGCCACCTTTTGAAAACACAAAAATTCTATCCGCATTTTTTATCGTACTGAGCCTATGTGCAATTGCAATTCTGGTAGCTCTAAGTTTTTCAATACTTTGCGAAACTAAAGCTTGAGTTTTGTTGTCAAGCGCGCTTGTAGCTTCATCAAAAAGCAAAATTTTTGGTTTGCGCGCAATCGCCCTTGCTATTAAAATACGCTGACGCTGTCCACCAGAAAGATTCCCTCCGCAATCACTTATCTGCGTAAACATTCCCATCGGCATTTCTCTTATATCATCCGCAATTCCCGCCATTTCCGCAGCAGCCCAAGCTTCTTCCATCGGCAAATCAGCAGCTGCTCCGGCAATATTTCGGTAAATATCAGCAGACAATAGTTTACCGCTTTGAAGAACAACTCCAAACTGCCGCCGTACCATCTTGCAATCCAATGTTGCTAAATCCTGACCGTCAAATTTTATACTGCCGCTTTCCGGAATTTCAAATCCCAGTAAAAGCCGCATCAATGTAGATTTTCCGCAGCCGGAACTTCCTACAAAAGCAACAAATTCGCCCGGTTTGATATTCATCGAAATATCTTTCAAAATTGCCGAAGAACCTTGCGAATATCTGAAAGTCACATGTTGTATATCTATCGCTCCAGATAAATCTCCCGGCGGCGCATTAACACCTGAAGTTTCAGGCTGTTCCGAAAATATCGGTTCAAGCCGCTTATATTTAACTGCCGCATTCATGCATTTTATTATTCCCTGATAAACTTTCCACACTGCCGCTAGAAAAACCGACAAAGCAGAAGTAAATGCCGCAAACTTTCCTATAGAAAACATCCCAGATTTTTTTGCCGCAAAAAAGTAAACAAACGCAATTACAAAACATTGCATTAACGAATAACTACGCTTCACTTTTGCAGCCGACAAATATTGTTTCTGTTCATTTCCCGAAAGAGGCGCAAAAATCGCAGCCCATTGTGAAAAAATTGTACATTCTGCTGCTGCAGCCTGCACTTTTGGAACGCCTTTCATTAATTGAAGAAGAAATCCGGATAATTTTCCGCTTTGCAACGATATATCACGTTGAAGTTTCAGCAACAATTTATTAAGCGGAATCGTAAAAGCAAACCACACTGCGGTAATCAGCAAAATTAAAAGTGCAAATTCCGCATTATAAAAAAACATCAGCGATAAATTTATAATCATAGCCAAACATGAAAATATTGCCAGCGTTAAGTTTTCCTGCAAATTTCTTTGAATCTCTCCGACATCAGCAATTCTGCCTGCTAAATCTCCGGCTGAAAATTTACGAAAGAAAGTTGTTTTATAATGCATAACTCTGTACCAAACAGCAGTTTGAAGCGAACTGTGCATTTTTGTTTCTACACGAACCTGAATAAACATCTGCATAAACTGAAATAAAAACTGCGCAGGTAAAAAAGCAGCTAAAAACAAACCGGTTGTAATCATCGAACTTTGCTGCGACAGCGGAATTATTTCATCCAAAAGAAAACCGGTAATTATCGGGAAAAACAACGAAATCACCGCAACTGCCAATGCCGCAACCGCCAATGAAATAAAATCATACGCACTTAGCTGCTTTTTTGAAAACAAAAATAAATCTTTCGGTGTAATTTTTTTGTCCGGAAGAAGTTCATAAAAGCAAAATGCTCTCATTCCAAATTTTTCAGCAACTTCTGTTGTTACTTTCCGCCACTGTTTTTCCTGTGGGTCAAACATTTTATATCCGTTTTTACCCGGAAATAATGCCACCGGAAAATTATCATGCTGCCAAAATGCCGCCAAAACGCCGCAATCTTTTTTCTGCCAATCCGGATGCAAAACAACTTCACGGCAAACAAGCCCGGAATTTTCAGCAAGACTAAGCAGTTCTTTATCCCAGTTATCCGGAACCGAAATTTTTGTATCAAAAACTTTTCCTATTTCACGCAGAACTTCCAACACGCATTCATGTTTTTCCGAATTAGTTTTCTTTGCAGCAAAAAAATTCTTTTGTCCAGTAAGGTTCATAAATTCATTAACCGCACGATTCATCATTTCCTGACGGTTTACGGCTTTTCTGTTAAGTTCATTCATATTTAAGCCCCATTATCCTGCATATTATGCAGCAGTTCATTATAAGCTTCGCAATTTTTCATCAGCTCTTCATGAGTTCCGAAACTCACAGCTTTACCGTGATTAAGAACCATTATTTTTTCACAACTTTTAATGGTAGAAAGTCTGTGCGCAACAATTACACACGTACAGCCGCGACGTTTGATATTTTCGCAGATACGCTGTTCTGTTTCCGAATCAAGTGCGCTTGTTGCTTCATCCATAATCAGAATTTTCGGATTTCCCACTAACGCTCTGGCAATTTCCAAACGCTGAACTTCTCCGCCACTGAAATTTCTGCCGCCTTCTTCCACTAAACAGCCATATCCTCCGGGACGACGCAAAATTATATCGTGAATACATGCATCTTTTGCCGCTCTGATTACTTCATTCAGCGGAATCGTAGAATCCCACAATGTTATATTGTCTAGAATGCTCGCCTCAAACAAGCAAATATCCTGATCCACACCGGCTATCCACTGCGACAAATCATCAGCCGAATATGCCTGACGCGGTTTACCGTAAATCGCAACAGTTCCACTCCATTGCGCCAAATTTCCGTTTATAAGTTTTGCAATTGTTGATTTCCCCGAACCGGAACCGCCGACAAACGCAATACTTTTCCCTTCATGCAGTTTAAATGACATTTTTTCTATCAACGGCTTTTCCAATAAGTTGTATCCAAAACTTACATTTTTAAGTTCAACTGCCGCTACAGGTTCATCTTCCGACTGTACGCATTCATCACCGCAGTCGATTAAATTATTTTCCGAATAGTCAAGCGCGTCTCCAAGTCGAAGCAAATCCGCTTTCAGTTCCTGCAACGCAACCGACAATTCCGACAAATGTTCTACCGGTGACAGAAATTCCGATGACAAAAGGAAAAAAGCTACAAGAGTTCCCGGCGTAATACTGTTTTTCATTACGAGAAATCCGCCAAAAATCAGCAGAACTACAGAACCGACTGATGACAAAAAATTAGGAATAAAAAGAAGTGCATAGCGAAAAACTTCCAGTTTCTGCCTAGAACTTTGAGTTTTGGAAAAGAATCCAGCCCAGCGTCTGAAAAAATCTTCTTCTATTCCGCAGGCTTTGATTGTTTCTATTATCTGTAAACCGCTCATTTCAACACCGATAAGCTTACTATTATCCAAAAGTGCCTTTTGGTTTTCTAAACCAATTTTTCCGATACAGATTCGCAAAATAACAATATCGCACAGTGCAACAGCCAAGCAGACAAGCGAAAGCTTCGCATTATAAATCACCATCAAAATAAGACTGAATATCATCATAAAAAGCGGAACCGCAATATCGGCAAGCAGTTTGGATACAGTTTCAGAAATTTTGCGGCAAGTCATTGCTTTATCTACAATTTCACCCGGATAACGCTGTGAAAAAAAACGCTGCGACAAATGAAGAACCTTCCAAATTGTTTTCGCTCCGATTCCAACTTCCAGCCTCAGCTGCAGTCGCGCTATTGAAGCAGCCTGCACATTTTGCAGCAACCACCGCATACAGCCGACAAGCAAAACTGCCACAGAAACAGCAAAACCAAACTGCAACTGATTTGCCGCAATAACACGATCAAGAAAAAGCTGCGACAATGCGGGAATCAGTATTCCGGGAAATGTCAATGCCAAACCGGAAAGCAGCATAAGGCACACAGTTTCTTTACTAAGCAAAGGTTTTATAAGAGGCAAAAGGCGTACCGGCTTGCCCTGCGGTTTAAAATCTGTTGATTTCTCAAAAGTTACAATAACTCCGGTAAAAGATTCATCAAATTCTTCCGCACAAACTTTCCGCCGTCCGCACGCCGGGTCATTAAGGTAAAAATATTTACCTCTGCAACCTTCCAGAACAAGAAAGTGGTTAAAATTCCAATGTATTATTGCCGGGAAAGAAAGTTCAGCCAAATCTTTAGGTTCGCATTTGAATCCTTTTGCATTTAATCCAAACTTTTTTGCTGCTTTTATAATATTGCTCGCTTTTGCTCCGTCACGTGATACACCGCATTCCAGTCGCAGTTGTTCCAAAGGCAAAAATGTTCCGTAATATTCCAAAATCATAGACAATGAAGCCGCACCGCATTCAACCGCTTCCATTTGCAGAACAGTCGGAACTTTACAAACTTTGTTCATTTTTCTCATGAAGTGAATTCCTAATTTATTCTTGGAAATAAAAGTTCAATCGGCTTAGAAGTTCCTATAAGAATTAATCCGCTACATTCTGTTCCGCCGGACAGCTTATATGGTAATTTTTTACGCGATGTCCAAACAAAATCATCTTCATTTGTTAAATCACGCAAAAGTTCAACAGCCACTTTTATCACCGGTTCGTCACCGCAAATTTTGCCGGCTAACTCTGAGTTTCCCAACGTCTTTGCCACACTTGACCGTGATACCGGATAGAATGAAAACATTTTTACCCACCCCTGCAAATAACCGTATTCTTCCTTATTAACAGAGGGTAGTTCTAAATTAACCTGCATTCTTCGGCTAATCTTTTTGCCTTGCGACATAGGTACATATAAAACTGCCGATAAATCAATATTTTCATTTTCAACACTTGCAACCATATCTCCGGCAGAAATATAATCTCCGGGATTTGCAAATATTTCCATTATCTGCCCTGCATGCATAGTTTTAATTTCTCTGACAATTCCGGCTTCCTCATTACGTAAAACAGCAATGACATCGCCTTTTTCCACAGTTCCGAATTCCAGAAGATACGAACGCTCTACTACTCCGCTGAATTCGCTGTAAATAAACGAAACACCGTCACCGTGCAGCAACATTCCGCTGCCTTTGATATAAATTGGGAGTTCTCCCAAAAATGACCACAGAATACATCCTGCAATACAAAATAGAACTCCCAAAGTTATCAGCCAAGACTTTACATTTCCGACAGCAAGTAGTCTGTCTATTTGCTCCGGAGATGACAGTCGTTCCAATGATTTTTTTCTAAAGATTGATTCTGCCAATTTTATCTGCCTCTGGCGTATCTTTTAGGTGCATGTGAAAAGCTGAATCCTCTGATATCCGCACTGCGCTGCAGTTCATTACCTAAAAATTCAGTTTCTTCATAGATTAATTCATTATTTTCATCGATATAATGAGAATATTTTTTCTTATACTTAACAGATTCAACTCCGCCAGAAATTTCAACCAATTCTTCACAACTTTCGTAATAGTCGGAAGGATTGTTCGGTTCCGCTGCATATTCATAATTGTAATAATATTTTATTTCACATTCGGCAGAAATCCAACTCTTGCGTTTTATTTCCGGTTCATCTCCAAATGTTTGAAAACTTCTCATAACAATATCATTTGTTGAAATAACTTTATGTTCTTTAAAATCACGTTCAAACGAATTCTGCTGAATATGTGTTGTTTTGCAGACATTTTCATTCCATAAAAAATCATACTGATATTCTCTTTCTGAAAGTTTTTCACCGCTTTCACTATACTCATTGACACGATAAACTTCACGGGTCCACTGATGCTGTTTATCATTCGTATTTGGAATTTCAACCGCATTGTAATCACATAAATTTTCTTCTAGTATTTTCAGATCTCCGATAGTTTTACAATCTTTTGAATTCCACTCAAGCCCGTCAGCAAGATAATCTGTTTCCCTAATGTAATCAAATGTACCTTCATTAAAATCAACAACTCTATAACGAACAACTTTATTGTTTTCGCTTGGAATATATTGGCAATATTTTGTATGAAATTTGAAGTCATCATCTTTATACTCAATATATTCCGCTTCACTTGCAGTTGTTTTTCCTTCATCAAAATATTCAATCAATACAACCTTATTATTGAATTTATAAATAATTTTTCCTATTTTCTCCTGCTTATTTTCATCTCCGTAAATAGTTGCTGTCACTTCCCCTAGCTTTGCCTCTTTATTAGCCTTACTGTAATCATATACAACATAATACTGTAGTTTATCATTTTCATCGTACTGCTTAACTTCTTTCATTTTTCCAATATTATCACCACCTTTCATTACACGGCGGCTTTGCTGAGTAAATGTCTGCTCATCTCTTGACGGTGCGTCAGGTACTCCACTTTCTTCATGCGAAGAAGTTTCTGCACTACACGCAAAAATCAATACACATAAAATCATTAAACAAAATTGTTTTCGCATTTTTCTTCCTTATTTTTGGTAAGTTTTGTTATAAAGTGGAAAGTCATTTTCCCAAATCGTCATTGAAATTTTGTCATTTATCATTCCGATACCGACACTTGCACAAATTCCGATTTCAACCTTCCCGTAATCTAATGAAAATTTAGGTTCGACACTATTTTTTGACGATAAAAAGTCTTTATATACGTAAGTAGAAAATTCAACATTACCGGAAAGATACGGACCTGCACCTCCATCTATTGAAGCAACAGAAAGTCCTACAAGAGTCAGACTTATTTTAGGTCCGAATTTAGCTTCTAATCGACCGGAAACTTTTGTATTTGTACTCAACCCCGCCGACGCTATCGGATTACTATTCCCCCAAGTCTTGAAATCAGTCGGTACAAATAAAATCCCTACACCATCAAGCCGACATTGTCCGCCAGCATCCATTTCTATTTTGGTATATGCTTCAATCTGCGTAGAAACTTCTCCGGAAATGCTTGGCCAAAAGTATACCTCTGCTTTAACCCCTGAAGCTGTATTAGGATCAACAGCTGCACCTTCAAACAATAAAATATCCCAAGTTTTACTTTTGTTTATAGTAACTCCAAGTCCAGCACCTACTTCCAAATCACAATTATATCCAAGTTTTGCTGTTCCCTTATGATAATCTATTGTCCATTTCCAAAACTTCCAAGTATTGTGTTTATTTAATTTTGTATATGGCTTCTCAAATATCGTTGTTACTTTTGATTTATTTTTTCTAAATCGTCCTTCAACATCAACTTTCGTTCCTTTCAGACTGACACTTACATTTTTGATTTTTACATCTTTGCCTGAAAGTCTTTCTTCCAGTATTCCTTTAGTAAAAACTGAATCTGCACGTGAAAACTCCTGTCCGTAAAATTCTACATCGTGCGTTTGTTCCGGAATATTCACAAACAGAAAAACTTCTCCTAACTCCGGCTGCGTTGTTTCTACAGTAATTTCGTTGCCGGCTCTGAAAATGCTTTTTACCTTTTGTGCTGTACCGTCAACATCAATAA
Organism: Spirochaetales bacterium; assembly: GCA_050872545.1. GTDB lineage: Bacteria > Spirochaetota > GWE2-31-10 > GWE2-31-10 > GWE2-31-10 > RGIG8597. The sequence continues at coordinate 10,631 of JBNMHA010000049.1, forward strand.
AAATATCACCTTCTTTTAAATCTGTAGGTGCTATATCTACAATTCCACCACTACGGACATTTTCCTGAATACCGCTTTCGGAAAAATCAATAACCTCACATTGATAATCAAAAATAGAATCGTTAAAAGCTACTCCGGCAAAAACACTGGCCGGCAGCAGTAGCAAAAACGAAATCGCTTTTAATATCTTCATACTTTATTCCTCCAATCCTTTTGCAAAAATATTGCCCTTGTCATCACGCATTATGACACCAAGCAAGTTTCCGTCATCGTCATAGCAATATTCCATTGTGTACGTTTCACTTCCGCCACGTGCATTTGCCATTGTTTTTGTTTTAGTTGCAATTTTTCCATCAGAACGATTAGTTGCTGTCTGGTAATACATGTATGACGTTCCGTAAGCCGAATTATCAATTTTTACCATCTGCAAATCATTTGCGTTGCCATAAGTATAAGAACGCAATTCATTAACTCCTGTTTTGTCATTTGTACTGTTGACAGTTTTAATTCTTGAATTGCCGTCAATTTGGTATACGGAAACACCGTTTCCCTTTTTAATTGTTACTTTTGTCAACCCGTCAGAATTGCTTTCCTTCATTTCTCCGGAACATCCGTAAAGCATTGCTAAAGCAGCAATACCAAGAATTCTAGGTATAATTCTTCTTTTCTTCATCAATAAAACTCCTTAAATTTATATCCGTTAATGAATATTCATTAACGGATATAATTGATACATAAAACTCGGTAAAATCACCTACCGAACACGATTTTTTTAATCACGATGCTTGTGGCTAGAACCAGCTCCGCCGGAAACATCTTTTAAATCTTGTTCTTCAAGTTCTTTTACTTTTGTTTCTTCGAAATCTTTGGACATTTCGACACCTCCTTATTTACACAATCATTAATATAAATAATAACCTAATTGATTTGGAGACAAAAAAATTACTATTTTTCAATATTGATTATTTATTAAATAGAAAGATAAATCTCGATAAAATAAAAATTAGTAATTGGAGATGTAGACAAAATAAAATCATAATGACTATTTTTTCACTTACAGATGAAAAAAAATATAGTAAAGTGGGCTTACACGCAAAACTAAGGAAAACTTATGGATAAAAAAAAATATATTGAAAAACGCTCTCTTCTTGTAGCAATTACATTTTTGTTCCTTATTGTTATGTTCTTTTTGTATATAAATATTTCAAATTTTGTTTTTCATAAAGCCGGAGCCGAACTATCCATGAAAACAGCCCGAAGTATGAAAAATATTCTCGAATATTCACTTAAAAATGAACAAATTGACTTGCAGCTTCTAAAAACGCTTATCAAAACCGATGATTTTTATCTTCCGCTTCTGAATCTCACAATTTATGATGCAGACGGTGCAATACTCATGAAAGAAGGAAAAATTGTTTCACTTGAAAAGAGTATTCTTCAGGATAATTTTTGCGATGATTTGATACACACAAATATTTCTATTACGCACGGCAAGGAAAAAATCAGAGTATACGAAGTGTTTTTTTGTGTGTTCGGACAAAATCCGGAAAAACCGGCTGCCAGCATAGCAATATGCTTTAATCTTGACCAATTCAGTGATTTATTCAGCGGAAAACAATTTCTGATATTAAGCGTTTTTTTGCTGACATTATTAATTTTAATTTTTCTTGTAATGATAATTTTAGGTTTGCAGCAGCAGCTGTTTCAATCGGAAGAAAAAATTACTAAAATAAATACTCATGATGAAGTCACCGGTCTGCTCACTCGCGAAGCTTTTATGGAAAATTTTAAAAATGAGATCGCAAGAATTTCCCAAACAGGCGGTCAACTTTCCGTTATTACAGCAGATTTGGATAATTTTTTGCAGATTTGTGACAAAAACGGGCATGATTTCGGAACTCATATTCTGAAAACCGTAGCTGAAATTTTTCAAGAAAATTTGCGTGTTTTCGATTTAATCGGTCGTTTCGGAAGTGACGAAATTATTGCGGTTATGATTGGGGCTTCACATGAAGACAGCTTAAAAACAGCCGAAATATGCAGAAATGCAATCAAGGAAACAGAATTTTTCTGCAACGACAAAGAAATTCCCGTATCAATGAGTTTCGGAATATCAAGTTCTTCAAAGTTACCGAGAGAATCAATAGAGCAGCTCAAGCATGATTTACTTTTCAATTCTTTAGGCGCATTGGCTCAAGCCAAACAGGAAGGTGGGAACTGCTGCATTTTTAAATAGTTTTAATTTCTGCTGCGAGGGACAGACCTATATCCTATTATGGAATCAAGGTCTGTCCCTTGTGTGTTGCATGTCATTCTCGTACTTGATACGGGAATCTGCATAATTTTACTAAACTATTATCAATACCTGTCTCTGTCTTCCAAATCCATGTCCAAAGTAGCTTCATTTAGCTTTGTTTGCAGCCTATTGTAAATACGGAAAACATCATCAACATGATGAAAATGCAACAAATATTCAATTTCCCGTTTTACTTCTCCGGTTTTCGTCTTTACCTGACTGCACGCTACATAGTCATAGCATCTGAACTTTTGAGTATCATTTGCCAATTCTTCACGCTGAATTTCATCATCAAAAATTTTCTCCGCAATTGTTTTGATAATGTCAATTCCTTCATTTCCACGTACAACAACTTTTGCTGTTCTGTAACGCGTATTTAAAAATATGCAGTGGATAATAAGAATTACAAATCCAATTATAAAGAAAGAAATTATCGCTAAAAGAAATTGCCCAATACCGGCAAGAAGTCCCATAATTATAGAAAACAATATAAAAGTGATTCCCTTTTGGTCAGTCAATTCCGAACGGAACCTTACAATACTTAAAATACCAAATATTCCGAAAAACATTACCGCACGGCTGCTGTCAATTCTCATTATTACCGCCATTAACATTGATAATACAGGAACCGACTGTATCAATGAAAAATCTCGCCGCCCTCTGTCGCTTGTCATGACATAAATGCCGATAATTAGAAAACCTATCAATGCCGCAAAAATAATATTAATCAATGAAGACAAACTCATAAACTGATGATACAAGTTCAAACTTCCCAATCCTGCAATCTCCAAAAATTTTTCAGATGTTTCCATTTTTCCTCCGTGTACTGATTTCTGCAAAAAAAAACGGCAAATTGATAAAATATCAACTGCCGTTAAAGTCTGTCGAAGAAGGACTCGAACCCTCACGAGCAGAACCAGAATCTGCGGTGCTACCATTACACTATTCGACATAGTGGTTAGCTGTATAAATCATTAATCACATTTTGTCAAGCAAAAGTTTGTGTATTGCTAGAAACCTATTTTTGTATAAACAATAAATTCAAATCCCGGCTCATCATATCCGCGTTTAAGCTGATATTTATCAACATATATAATATTACTGAATTCCGCACCGATTCCCATTCGCTCCATATATGACCAATCTATTCCGGCATCAAGCAGGTACAAATTATTCATTGCATTTCCCAAATCATCGGTACGCAGAAATTTTCCTGTAAACTGAAAGAAAAATTGCAGCCCAGCACGTGAAACGCCCAAATCGAGCCGAGCTTTTAAACTATCGCCCGGCTCAAATGCCAATTTATCCAAAAACTCATGTTCCCATTCTGCCGTAAATTTCACAATTTGACGGTAACTTGCAGTAAATCCCAGGCGCAGTATCAAATCAAATGAATCACGTTTTTCCAGTGTATAAATCATTTCATCTTCATCAGTCACCGCCCATTCATAACCGCCCCAATTATAAGCAAATTCCAAATTTGAATAACCTGTTATATAACCGCCGTACATTGCTTTAATCCCGGTTTTAAAGTAGCAATGCCGTCCCGGAGTAATATCATCGGGAATCAAAGAAAAATTATTTTCCTGAAACCACTCTCTGTCCGACTGTTTGCGAAGTAAAATCCCTCCCTCCGCAAAACAATTAAAATATTCTTTAAAATTGTAGCCGACATTAGCCCAAGGCAGCATAGACCAGAAAAATGGATTGTCGATATTGTCAATGTTACGCCAAGATTCACCGTAATTCTGCTCTCCGCCTTTCCACTGTCCGTAAAAATCAAGCTTGCCGGACAAATAAAACGCATCAATAAAAATACCAGAGTAATTTACGCCCATTTTCAGCGCATGAAACATTCGCCTGTTCAGCAAAGTTTTAATTCCGCCCGCTTCCGTGTCAAAATAATTCAAATCATAGCCAATGTTAAAATTAAGGTAATTGTCATTCATCAAAACCTGTGAAAATATAACATTTGATTCCAAGAAATAATCAAAGCCGTTTTTATAATTAACAGCTTCACTTTCTCCATCATTCAAATCCGTAAAAAAGAAAGAATTATGCAGTGCCAAAGACAACTCGCTCTTTTCACCGAACTTCAGCGACGGAGTAACATCGAGATTCAAAAGTTTCTTTCCCATGTTCTGATAAATACTTTGATTCTGCAACGAATTCACATTTGAATAAAAACCGAGATTTGTATCTAAGCTGAAAAAACTTTTAGCATAATTTATGTCTGTCGTAAGTTTATCCGTAGAGTAATAATTTCTCCGACGCGGTTCATCAATCCAGAAATTATCCTTCGCTCGGCGTGAGTAAGTCACTGCAATATTAGGATTAAGTTCCCTGATAAACACAGAAAAATCCGCCAACATATTATTATTTGCGCCGTATCCAAACTTAATTTGTGCATCAACCGGCTTTTTTTTATCCGGAGCATCAAGTCTTGCCGGTAAAGTTTTTTCCAAATCTATTTTTATCGACTGAGTAATTTCCGGTTTTACCAACGGATCAAGTTTAATATCAAGAAATTCGCCGGAATCTTCAAGTGTATCAACCTGAATTTCTTTCATATCCTGAATGTTAATATCAATTTCCGGCAAAAGAATTTCAGGCACGGAACTTCCGTCTGTCTGGGAAAAAACCGAAAATATAACAAAAAAATACATTGCATTCACAAAAAGTTTTTTCATTTCAGACCGCCTTTAAGTGTTCTCGCATTTCCTGACCATTGGCTATCCGGGTACCGGGAAATTACCATATCAACATATTTTGCCGCCTGCTCTTTTGCGCCTAATTTATAATAGCAGTACGCCAATTTATACAATGCCTCGCTTATTTCATCGACACCGGCTTTGTACTCGGAAACTGTCGCCGCATAAATTTGCAGTGCGTCCTTATATTCTCCCTTGCCGTAAGTTATATCTGCAATGAAATTATTTGCACGCGCTCCGGCAACAGTTTTGTCTTCTTTCTGCAAAATCGTCATAATATCAAGAGCTTCCTGACCTCGACTGTTCTCATAGTAAAATTTTGCCAATTCAAATTCTGCAACCTTATCACCTTGATTCTTGCGTACCAAAAGATTCGCTTCCTGCGCACTTACGCCTTTTTGCAGTTCTTCAAGCTCTGCTATTCTGAATTGGTATTTATTGTCTTTATCTCCGTAGGCTTGAATATAAGCTTGAATTTTTTGCGCTTCACACGGATAATTTTTCATTCTGCGGTAAATCTCGATCTGCGACAGAAGTACAGTTTCTTTAAATCGTGTTTCCGGATAATCGGTAAGTAGAATATCAAACTGTTGCAATGCAGTTTCATCATCCTTATTTCTGAATGCGCTGTAGCCTGCCCAGTAATAAACATCATCGATTTTTTCTTTGTGGTCAGCATATTTTTTTAGGTAATTCAACGCCGCACTTTGCACTTCCGAATAACGTTCCTGCGCCAAAAAACTTTCCATCTGAAGCAAAAGCACACTGGCATACAAAGGACTAGCTGAAAAACGCCGTCCAAAGTCATTAACAAGTAAATTTGCCTGTTCAAATTTTCTATCTGCCAAAGCAAGTCGAATCAACTCATACAACGCCTGCGACTGAAATTCATTTTCACCTAATTGACTGTAAATCCGCTGATACATAGACTGAGCTTTGGAATTATTGCCAAGATTCTGATAAGACTTTGCGGCTTGAAACAACGCTTTCATTCCGGCAGTCTGCGGATAATATTGATTAAAAACTTCTGTAAATTTTACTGCCGCCTGCTGATAATCCTGCGAAGAATAATAGCACCAGCCTTCCATCAGCAAAGATTCCTGCTGCATAGCCGAATTCTTTATCAACTGCCCGGCTGCAGCAAAATCTGCCGCTGCTTCCATATATCTCGACTGTTTATAGTATACCCACCCTAGATAATAATACGATTCATTTAGAAACTTGCGCTCTCTTGCAGTTAAATCAGTCCGCTCTTTTGCCTTCTGAACTTGCAGCAAGTATTCCTCGCTTTTTTTGTATTCTTTCAGTTGCATACAACTCATTCCGATAAGGCAATCCGCCGAAATTCGCAAATTTCTCTGCTTTGAATACGGAACATCTTTAAGATAAACAGGAAAAACATCGCCAAGCAGCAGCACTTCTTGATAATTTCCGCCATTAAAATTCATTATCATAAGATTTAACGCTATATCGGCACGATTCGCCGGTTCTGTTCTGGCAAGCAATTTCCTAAGAAGTGAAGCAGCATCAAGCATTTTGCCAAGTGCAGCATAATTTTTAGCACGCAAAACAAGCACGCTGTCATAGAAATGACTTGCTTCTTCTGCATTTTCAATTCTGCTTAATGAACCTTCATAATCTTTCATTTCATAAAGATAACGTGCAAAAAGTAAATCATACCGAGTTCTTTTGTACTCATCTTGTTTTTTCATTCCGTTATCAATGCGAAGCTGCGTCATTTCGGAATCGTAACGTTTTAGAAAATCACCAAGCGACGCAATTTTTCGCTGTTCCAAAAGCAGTTCGCCGCCACGAATTAAAGCTTCTTCTTTTAACGGAAGATTTCCGTTTATTATCGGAGGCAGTGTTTCGTAAGCAATGTTTTTTTTGCCCATCGCATTGAAAATTTCCGCATTGTAAAGAATTGCTTTGCTTTTTAATGTAAGTAATCGCATTGAATCTTCTTTGTTTTTAAGCAAATGCAAAGAATTCTCAGCTACACCTATAGTTTCACTAAAAATTTCAGCAGCCTTTTCATACGCGCCTTCGTTGTAAGCGATTGTTCCGGTCAAAAGAAGTGCGTCAATATTATAAGTCGAAAGCGGATATTCATTTTTCAAACGCAAAATATATTCGGCTGCGACTTCTGTATTTCCCTGACGCACTTCTATTTCCGACAAACGCAGCAGCGCAGTATCGGACGATGGGCTGGCGGGCGC
>JBNMHA010000050.1:0-17720 GCA_050872545.1 Spirochaetales bacterium
AAGAGTCAGATTTAGGTTATCATTTGCTTCTTCCTGTTGATTGCAGCATGAAAATGTAAAGAGTATTAATGATAAAAAGATAAATTGAATAATATTTTTTATCATTTTAAAATTTCTCCTTTAAATAAGCGGTGGCTGCGAGCAAACAACCACCGCAAAATAAAAGTTTACCTTGTATGCATATCCATTTTTATTGCGTAAACATTTCTAATGCCTTCACAAATACCGCTGAAAATCATTAAATCGTTGTAGCGTTCGGTGATACCAACAGCAAGAGTTCCGGTTCTAATTTTTTCATCCCTTCCTACGTATTTACCGTTTTTTGCATTTAGTACCATTACACAGCCCTGCATAGGCTGGTAAAGGTATCCGTTGTAAACTTGAGGTGAATAAAAAATAGAACCATAAAAACTTGTGTCAACTTCTTCTCTCCATATAATTTTTCCATTTTTAGCATTAATACATACAAAATCATCATTACCGTGACCTACGACACCGGCATAAATACGGTCATTATCAATTACAAATCCGCTGGCTGCGACTAATCCTTTTTTATCAAGGTCTTTTAGTTCCCATTCAATTTCCATAGTTTCAGGATTAACACAAATAAAATACATTCCGTTCAGATATAGCTTACCTTTATAGAATTGTGTACAATTGTTGTCGCCGTATAGAAAATCAGCCGAAATCTCTAATTCCTTTACATCGCTGCCGTCAGGATTCATAGATACTAATCGTGACGGTTGTGGTTCATCCTCATACGGATAAACCGACGAAACAAAATACAATCTTCCGTTGTACGGAACAATGTCTCCCATTATATCGGAAGTTACATTTTCACTTCCCCAAATTGGATATGCCTCCTTTTCATCGGAAGTAGAATATGCGTATACAAAATGTCTATCTTTTCTACCCCAATAAAGAGTGTCATTATACAAACATAGGGAGTTCATTCTTGGAAGAATTTCTCGATACTTACCTAAGGTATTATTTGAAATTAGACTACCTGTTTCTTTATCTAGTTGTACCATAGTTATATTTGTCATATTAGGATTTATTCCTATGCTATAAATATAGTCATTGTTAAATGTGACATTAGTATCTGAATTTAAGATTTCATTAGTTCTCCAAATAAGTTTTCCAGACTCTATATTAATGGAAGCTATGGTTTCACTTCCTCTTTCATTTACATAGATTCTACCTCTTTCGAAATCCAAAGCCAATCTTTCATTTCCGTAATTTTCTGAATTAATATTCCAAGCAACAGTTAGGTTCAAGTTGTCATTTGCTTCTTCTGATTGATTACAGCATGAAAATGTAAAGAGTATTAATGATAAAAAGATAAATTGAATAATATTTTTTATCATTTTAAAATTTCTCCTTTAAATAAGCGGTGGCTGCAAGTAAACAACCACCGCAAAATAAAAGTTTACCTTGTATGCATATCCATTTTTACTGCGTATAATTTCCCATGATTACCACTGAAAATCATTAAATCGTTGTAATGTGCAGTGATACCAATGGAAAGAGAACCAGTTCTAATTTTTTCATCCCTTCCTACGTATTTACCGTTTTTTGCATTTAGTACCATTACACAGCCCTGCATAGGTTGGTAAATGTATCCATTGCAAACTAGTGGGGAATAAAAAATAGAACCATAAAAACTTGTGTCAACTTCTTCTCTCCATATAATTTTTCCATTTTTAACATTAATACATACAAAATCATCATTACCGTGACCTACGACACTGGCATAAATACGGTCATTATCAATTACAAATCCGCCAACTGCGACTAATCCTTTTTCATCAAGGTCTTTTAGTTCCCATTCAATTTCCATAGTTTCAGGATTAACACAAATAAAATACATTCCGTTCAGATATAACTTACCTTTATAGAATTGTGTACAATTTGTGGCATCATACAGAAAATCAGCCGAAATCTCTAATTCCTTTACGTCACTGCCGTCAGGATTCATAGATACTAATCGTGCCGGTTGTGGTTCATCTTCATACGGAAAAACAGACGAAACAAAATACAATCTTCCGTTGTACGGAACAATGTCTCCCATTATATCTGAAGTTACATTTTCACTTCCCCAAATTGGATATGCATCTTTTTCATCGGAAGTAGAATATGCGTATACAAAATGACTGTCTCGTCCTCCCCAATAAAGTATACCGTTATATAATGTCCAGACACCTAACCTTGTTGACGGTGCGGATATTTCAGTTTGGCTTTTTATTTCACCTGTTTCTTTATCTATAACGGTAATTGCTTTATTTCTGTTTTTTGTATTCATAGTATATACATTTGAATTATCAAAAACAGGTTGAGCACTATTGAATCCGGTTTCTTCAGTAGTCCATAGGATTTCTCCGGTATCTAAATTCAAAGCTTCTATCCTTTCCAGTTCATCTCCTTTACCTAAATTTTCAAAAAACAGAATTTTGTTTTCATAATCTACTACAGGGTTAAAAGCTCTTATATCTTTTTCCCAAGCAAGAGTCAGATTTAGGTTATCATTTGCTTCTTCCTGTTGATTGCAGCATGAAAATGTAAAGAGTATTAATGATAAAAAGATAAATTGAATAATATTTTTTATCATTTTAAAATTTCTCCGTTTCTACCGTAAACAGTCCATTTTTTTTCATTAAAACATTTCCATAGAATTCCATCTCTTTGAATACTTCCGTATTTCAATCTTTGACATTTTGATTCATCGGGAGAACTTTCATCATAACTTGCACTTCCACCTTTTCCCCATATTTCATTATGAGACGGTTCGTCAAAGTGGTTGGAAGAACATGTTGCTTTTCCGTCAGAGAACTCTCGCGCCATGTATGTTCCGCCCAGTCTATTCAGTGAATAGTGCTGAGATTCTTCGGTTATGAAGCAGTCGTTAGCTGTGCTGCCAAGTAATTTTCCGTATTCGCTTTTGTAATTTTCAACAAGTTTTCTGCCGTCGGAACATTTGATTGCTTTTCTTGTATATTCTACACCTTTGTAAATTAGGAAAATAGAAGCATAATATTTTGCTGATCTCACATGGAGAAGAACTTCAGCTGCTGTTAATGAGCCTTTAACTGCCTCCATTACCTTTTTTACGTTATTTTTAGCGTCACTGTCCAAAGCCGAAAGCGGATCATTTTCCTGACCTACAATCATTGCAATAGGAATTTTCTTATCTATTTTTGGGTAGTAATTGTAAGTAGGATCTACCCAAACCTGTTTTGTTTTATATATTTTTTTCCATTTCCAACCGGATATATAAGAATATTTCCAGCCGAAACAATTTCGTTTTGTTTTCCATATAGCTTCATGATATCCAAATCCGGTATCAATTTTTACCGTTCTGTAGTAGCCTGCTGTTTTTACAGAAGCTCTTGGATTGATGTAGTTATTCATGAAAGTGCTGTTTGGTGATATATCTTTCACAAAGCTGTCACCTAATATATCCAAGTCTATTATTGCGTCTAAAGGGCGTTTAAAAACGTTGTACCCAACAACATTGCATAAAATGCTTTTAAGGTTGTTTTTACTTATTTGGTAGGCAGTATTTATATATCCCGGAGGCAATGGAATCCCCAGAATTAAATTGGCGGTAGTAGAGATAATCGAGTCAGATACATCTACCAGTGAATCTGCTGCACCTACAATCGTATTTATTTTACTTTCGATTTTTTTGTTTAAATTATCTTTTCCTTGTGCTAAAGCAGAAAAACCTTTAAGCGGTGCTCCCATTGTGATTACACCTTTTACTTCATCTTTTTTACCTTTTTGACTTAACAAACTTGCATAAGCCATTGCTTTTAATCCGCCGGCACTATGTCCCATTAACACTTTTGGTTTTCCGTCAGAATAAAGCTTGTCCATATGTTGTATTTGAGTATTTAAAGAGGTTTTTTCTACTCTGTATTTTTTTCCACCGTATTTGTATTCGCTTCCTACTCCGGGAAAATGGTAGACATCGTCATAGTATTCATCAGCGAAGCAGAATGTGCATGATGTAATTATTGTTATTAATAATATTAGTTTAAGTTTCATTTAGTACTCCATATTTTTTTATAAAGGAATTCGGAAATATTCATCTTCCAGTGCGTTAATTTTTATATCATCATAAGTTTTGATAATTACTTCTGTATAATCCGGATCCGATGGATCTCCTATTACTTGTTCAAATTCATAAACTTCACCGCCGTTTTTTACCATTTCAGCCAAATCTTCTTCCGTTACTTCAGGAATATCGTCTTCAGATTCTATAATAGGCAGCATATAATCACTTGTGTCGATCTCATAAGGAAAATCATTTTTAATTTCCAGTAATTCTCCTATTAATATAGGTTCACCGTCGACTTCCTTATAAAGATAGTTGTTTGATGTTGTTATAATCGTTCCATTTTCATCTATTGTTTGAGATTCGCTGCCAAGCAGAACATCACTTTGAGTGTCAAAATAAAGTCTTGAATAAACGGCAGTTTCATTACTACCGTCTATTCTGGCTGAAATATCAGAAATCGGAATTGCTACGCACATAATGTTATTTTCAGAATCTTCTTGTAAATCATAAGAAAGTTGTCTGCATTTTGTTAAGTAAGAATTTAGTGCAATACGTCCGAACATTGGACTGCCGAAATCTTCGAGATTTTGAGTTTCTTCATTTGCGAATGGAATTCTGGCTTCTACTTCTTTTGTTATTGTATCGAAAATAACAGTTTCTTTTCCGTCGCAGATAACGGTTCTGGCTTTTCCGTCTCCATAGTAAGAAGAATCAAAATCGATTCTTGTAAATATTGAATCTCCGCTTTTTTTCAATGAAAGGCGATATTCTGACGGAGCAGAAATATTTCCGACAATTCTTTGATTATATGAATATAGCTTTACATTTGCTTGATAGCTTTCAATCGAATCATTATTACTTTCTTTAAATTCAATTGATACATTATCTACTAATTCTTGCATCTGTTTTGCAGATACGGCTCCTTTGCCGGAATCTGTGGAAATTCCGGTACAACTCAACATAATACATGCAGATAAGATTACTGCAACTTTTTTCTTTTTTGTCATTTTGACTCCCATAAGTTAATATATTTTTTTACATGTAAATGCCGTCTTGTAATATACATAATACAAAAAGTCAACAAATAAATAGAAAATATTATTGTATTTATTTACAAATATTATCTTTGATGAATATTCAGCTCTTTTTTAGATATTGAAATATGAAAACTTCAAAAATTTTACTGTTGTAAATGACAGATTTGCATAGAAACTTTTCCCGGTAATTAATAATAGATTATAGACAAGCAGTTTTTTTGCAGATTACATGCTTTGTTCTATTTGCTGCAAGTAAAACAGCCGCTCTTCTTCAATGCACGAAATAATGTCTTGCTTGTATTTTTCCCGGCTTATTGCCTCGTTTATGGCAATTATGATTCTGTCCGTAAGAATTCCGACTCCCAGTCCTACACCGGCACCGACTGCGGTTCCTATCGGTCCGGCAGCAGAACCGACGGCGGAAGCTGCGGCTGTCAGCGTTTTCTTTGAAACAGCAGCGTTTACGGTTTTTGCGGCAATTTTCGCGGAAAGTTTTTTCAGCAGATTTTGAGTTATTACTTTAGCTGCAATGCCGGAACCTAATCCTGCGCTTATCGAAATCCCGGCTTTTATATTTGCGCTTACAGCCGCTGTCGGTTCTTTAATTTTGTAAATTTTCTCCGGTTCCGTTTGAATGGCAATGTGGTAAAGCGAATTCGCATGAACGACGCAGTTATCCGAGAGTATAATTTTTTTTGCATTATCAAATTTTTCATATAAACTGCCGTAAACTGATTCCAGTTTGTCGTTCAGGTCATAATCGAGGCTTAACTTTTCTTCAAGATGTTTCCCAATGAATTCCTGCATTTTTTCTTCAAGTTTGTTTGCGGCGATTCCGGCAATAAAAGCAAGCAGCTGCGAATATTCGTGCGAAAGGCTGTAGTACCAATCTAAGTAATTATCGGTTTTTGCGATTGTTTCATCGAAATATTGATTTACAAGATGTGCAAGTTCTTCTTTTGTCTCGGCGTAGAAATTCTGCTCTAACTTTTCCAGTTTGTTTAAAGTGCCGATTTTGTAAATCTTGTCGGAGATTTTTTCCGCAATAAAAACAGTTTTATCATCAGCATATTTAACTTTTTCCTCATTTGAGCAAACAATATAAAACAATGCTGAAACGACAGAAAACGCCAGAATGAAAAATATAAAAAAGCTTACCGTAATTTGTACGTTAATTTGTTTTGCGGCAGATTCGCTTACGGGTGAAAAAATCGACTTCTTTCGTTCGTGGCTTAGGAAGAAAAACAAAACAAATCTTGTAAGTGAAAAAAATAATACGCCGCCTTGCAGAAAAAATATTACCAGAACAAGATGAAGCGGAATTGTCATCTGCTGCGATAAGTCGTTATTTAAAAAAGCATTTATTACCGTGTTAAAATTGTTTATTACCGAGCCGATCGCAAATGCCGTGTGGTTGTTTTGGAAATTTTTGTAGTCACATAAAACCGGATTTGAGAAATCGGAAAATAACCATATTAATAAGGAAGAAACTATGATTCCGATGAATACAACCGCACTGTTAATTATTAGCTGTGCTTTGAATTCGACATATCTTTTTTTGTAAATTTTATCAGTTGTCTTTAATATAAAAAAGCGTGCTGCCAAAACAAGCGGCAGCGTAATCATGTATGAAAAATATTCGGCTGCGGAAAAAATTGCCGTGAAAACAGGAATGACGAATGAAATGACGATTGCGCTGATAATTTGTACCGCAAATGAAAGCGTTCGTTTTGAAGTAATTTTGTAAATGATTGTGTTCGGCGATAAATGTTTTAATGCAGCTTCTTTTCTGATTGTGGTTTGTGCGCAGCCGTACATTGCAATCGGCAGCGAAAAAATCAACACAGCTGCAAAGTACATCGGATACGAATCAAGTGACGCTGCAAATGCACAGATGTGGCAGATTATAATTAAGACAATATATTCCGCAGTTCCTTTGGCTAAAGTTTTGATTTCCAATTTATCTTCCTTGCAGCCAGATTCTAACATAAAGAGGCAGAATCTAACTGTAATATTTGCGTCAAAATCGTTTTGGGGCAGCAGTGTAAAATTTGCCATAGCTTAACAAATAAAGTAATATTCTCTCTATTGAATAGTGGAGTGGAATTATGAAAAGAACGTATATTATTGCAGAAATAGGAACTTCACACGGCGGTTCACTTGAAAAAGCGTATCAGCTTATTGATGCGGCAGTATTTGCCGGTGCGGATTGTGTAAAGTTTCAGTGGGTGTATGCGGATGAAATTCTTCATCCTGATACTGGAATGGTAGATTTGCCGGGCGGTTCAGTTCGGCTTTATGATAAATTTTTGTCATTGGAAGTGTCTGATTCTTTCTTTAAGAAAGTGTGCAAATATGCGCGCTCTAAAGGCGTTGCGTTTGCATGTTCGCCGTTTGGGATTCGCAGTCTGCGGAAATTGTGGGCGCTTCATCCAGATGCTATAAAAATTGCTTCTCCGGAATTGAATCATTTCCCGATGTTGGAAGAACTTTTAAAACTGGAAAATACTTTTTATGAAGATTCGCAAGTGCCTGTAATTTTATCTTCCGGAGTTTCCAAACTAGAAGACATTGAAAAAACAGTAAAGCTTTTAAGTCCGCTGCATTATGCAGATTGTGGACAAGCCGGGCTGCCGACGCTTTCGCTTTTGCATTGCGTGACAAGTTATCCTGCTCCGGAAACAGATTATAATCTGGCGGTTTTGAAATTTTTAAAGGAGCATTTTTCTATTACGGTCGGAGTTAGCGACCATTCTCTTGATCCTGTGATTGTGCCTGCAATAAGTACGGCAGCCGGAGCAGGCATTATAGAGAAACATATTACATTGAGCCGGGAAACGGACGGACTTGATGACCCTGTAGCTCTTACGCCGTTGCAGTTTGCGCAGATGGTTGAGAAAGTTCACGCTGTTGATTTGCTTGCCGAAGAAGAACGTATGCCGTTTGTCGTAAAGGAATTCGGCATTGAAAAAGTAAATGCGGTAATGGGCGACGGGCAGAAAAAATTAGCAGCATCGGAAGAAGCAAATTATAAAAGAACAAATCGATCAATTCATTATTTAAAATCACTTAAAGCCGGAACAAAACTTCGTTCAAAAGACATTGCGGTTTTGCGCACAGAAAAAGTTTTGACGCCGGGAATTTCACCTGAATATTTCAAAGAAGTTTTGGGGCGGCAGCTGGCAGGTGATGTGACTGCGGGAGCCGGGCTTTTATGGGAAGATTTGAAATAACAACTTATTTTTCTAAAAAAAGGAGAAACACATGTGGACTAAAAAGAAAATCTCATTGGTAAAAACTTCGATTGCCTTGTTAATATTGGCTTGTATTGTGTCGTGCGGTAAAAAAGATGTTGGCGATAATGCAGCGAAGAATTTTACACCGCAAATAAACGGTGTAAAAAACAGTAGTACCTCATCTGAAAACAGTTTTGCCGACTCGGAAGATTTTTTTACTCCGAATTATACTCCGTGCGTTCCCGAAGAACCGACAGAAGCAGAGCATGTAAAATTACAAAATGTCTCTTCATCAGAAAAAAGCACTTCAATTATTCCCGGTTTGCGCAAATTAAGTGAATATAAAACCGATTACAAAGTCGGCAAAAAGTCGCAGAAAAACAGCAAAGCTGAAAAAGGTCAGTTTAAGTTGTCGAAAAAACAAATGGCAGAACCTTTTACGGTTTGCGATTGGGGCCCGAAAGGTTCAGTTCCGGCAGAGGTTCGCAATCCGTCGTTTTACGTGCTTTTTTCAGAACCTGTAGCTGCGTTGGAAGCATTGAATAAGCAGGAAACGGAATCAGAATATGTTAGTATAACACCGCAAATAAACGGTGTTTTCAGATGGAAAGGTACTTCACTTCTTTGCTTTGATGCTTCGGAACCTTGCGAACCGCAGGGCTTTTATACAATTACCGTGAATCCGCAGGTAAAATCTTTATACGGAAAGCCAATCGAGGGTGAAACTTCTTTTACTACGGCGGCAGCACCGCTGAAAATTATCTGGTTTGCGGCGGGGCTTAAATACGCGGAAGAAAAACGAGTTCGCTTTGATAATAATGATGTGCCGCCGGAAGCTGCAAAGGATATTCTCGTTCAGTTTAATTATGACATTGACGCGCAGAAAGCGGCTGCAATGTCGACAATTACGGCAGGCAATAAAAAATTGAATTTTACGACAGCGCAGGAAAAGGCTGATGTTGTGGCTTATCACATTACCGATGAACTTGCGCCGCAGACTAAAATAAAAATTGTTGTCGGCGATGACAAAAACAATACGGAAGCGGTTTTTCATACGCTGCAAGATTTTAAATATACTTATGCTTACAGTCAGCAGTCATCCGAGAAGAAGCCTTTTCCGGCTTATATTTGTTTTTCACATACTGTTGATTCAAAATCAGTTGAAAATGCTTTCACTTATACTTTGCAGGACGGCAGAACCGGCAGTGTAGGGGCTGAAAATGTAGAAGTGGCTGATAATGAAGTAATTATTTTTGGGCTGCCGGTAAGTTATAAAGATAAATATTCAATCAGTATTAACGAATCGCTTCGTGATATTTACGGGCAGCAGTTGGGAAAAAATGCATTGGCAGAAGTAACTGTTCCCGATGCGCCGAGTGAATTCATATTCGAAATGTACGGAACGCAGATGCTGGAAAAACGTTCCGATTGTCCGCCTAGAATTATGTTTGAATATCAAAATATTTTATCGGATTCGGGATACAGCATACGAAAAACCGATAATCCGCTTTTGGGCGAAATAAAAGATTTAAATGTGAAAACTTTGTCCGGATATAAGGAGTTATCTCTTTTGCCGCAGAATGAAAGAATTTTCGAGGTAATAGATTTAGCTCCGTATCTTACAAACGGAACCGGAGCCGTGCGCATTGATACATCGGTGCGTACTGCTTCTAGCTGGCGCAAAGAAGGATTTTACACTTATAAAAATTATTCTACTGTTCAAGTGACAGATTTGGGAGTTACCGTGCGTTACGGAATTAACAAAGCGGCAATTCTTGTAACGCAGTTGTCTACCGGAAAGCCGGTGGAAAATGCGAATGTCTACATTTATAATAGTGAAAAAAGCAGCTTGCCTGATTGCCTTGCCGGAAAATATTCTGCATCTGCAAAAACTTCGGCTGACGGTTTTGCGGTGATTCCTATTCCTAAGAATGAGCGTGAAAATCTTTTTGCAAGCTATGAAGGTAGTTTTGCTGTTGCCGTTGAAAAAGACGGCGATACCGTGACATTCAAACCGAATAGACATTATCCTTGGGAAGCCGGAATTTACAATACCGATTCTGTCGGTTCGGCACTGAAAGAAAAAACAAGAACTTTCATGTTTACCGATCGCGGAATTTACAAGCCGGGAGAAACCGTGACTTTCAGAGGAATTGACCGAGACCAAAAACTCGGCGGAATAACGCCTTATTGTGGCGAATATTCTGTTGCATTAAAAAGCAGCGATTGGCAAAATCCGGTGACTTATGAGACTAAGTCCGATAAAACAAGCGAGTCCGGTGGATTTTTCGGAAGTTTTGTTATTCCGGAAGATGTCAAGCCGGGAGCTTACATATTGGAATATAAACGAGCTGATAATAAAACAAAGGAAAATCTTTACTTTACTGTTTCGTATTTTGAACGGGCAAAGTTTCAAATGTCAGCTGCAATGCCGGAAAATAAAATTATTGCCGGAGAAAGAATTGAAGCACAGTTGTCTGCTTCGTATCTTGCAGGCGGAGTTCCTGCCGGTGCGGTTTATCAAAACAGTTGGTATCGTGAACCTTGCAATTTTACGCCTAAAAAAGTGCAGTTTAAGGATTATTCTTTCGGAATGATAAATTTCGGCGAGGGAAGTTCTGAAGTAACCGCAGAAGAAGGAACACTTGATGCAGAAGGAAAAGCTCGGCTTTCTTGTGTTACTTCCGGCAATAAGACAAAAGGAATTGCTTATAGATATAATGCAAGTTCTATGGTGACCGACATCAGTAATCAAAGAATTTCATCTTGGTCATCGGTAATGGTTCATCCGGCATTGTATTATGTCGGAATTTCAAAGCCGTTGGGAATTTCTGGCTTTCCTAAGTCCGGACAAAAGCTATCGTTTGAATATTTGCTTATAAATCCTGAAGAAAATCAGCTTGTACGTGATGATTTGACGGCTTATGCTGGAAAAAATAAAACAATGTCTGTTACTTTGTTTAAAGAAGAGTGGAATATAGTTCAGCAGCAGGGAATCGGCGGTCGTGTTTACAGTCGTTATGAAAAAAATCTCATAACTAAGGATGAACAAAAAATTTCCGTTGGTTTAAAAGGCAAGATTTCAGTTACACCTAAAGAAGCCGGTTTTTATATCTTGCGAGTGTCTGCAAAAGATTCTGCCGGACGTGAAACAATTTCCGAGCAAAGTTTTTTTGTTACCGGAACAGAACGTGTTTTCTGGAATCAGAACAATGCGGCGTCACTTCGCTTGACTGCTGATAAAGATATGTACAATCCGGGCGAAACAGCGCAAGTTCTTTTAGAAAGTACGCTGCCGGCAGGTCATTACCTTATAACCGTTGAGCGTGAAGGAATATTTACAGAGGAAGTTCGCTATTTTGACAGAAGTATGCAGGTATTGGAAATTCCGATTGCACAAAATTATGTGCCTGTAGTTTATGTTTCTGTAGCGTCATATTCTGTACGTAAAGAAACACCTTCAAATGAGTACGGAAAAACAGATTTAGATAAACCGAAAAGCTTTTACGGTGTGGCAACGTTGTTTGTAAATCCGCGTGTTAAAGCGTTTACTGTAAAATCCGAAAGTGCAAAACCGGTTTATCGACCGGGAGAAGAAGCTGAAATCACATTGATAGCTACAAAGAACGGCAAACCGCTTGCAAATGCAGAACTTACGCTTGTTGCTGCGGACAGAGGCGTTTTGGATTTGATTGATTATCATGTTCCGAATCCGCTTGATTTCTTTTATTCCGAGTACAACTTCCCATTGTCGGTAAAAGGCGGTGATTCAAGGTCGCTGCTGCTGGATCCGGTGACTTATGAAGCGAAAACATTGCGAGGTGGCGATTCTAATTTTGCCAAAATGAGCAGCAAGGAAGCCGCAGCAGCTGACGGTTTGCAGGAACGGCGCAATTTTAACCCGACAGCGGTATTTTTACCTGAACTGAAAACCGATGAAAATGGAAAAGTAACGTGCCGATTTAAACTGCCCGATACGCTTACAACTTACAGAGTTACGGCACTGGGCGCGGCAGGCGAATTTTTGGCGTTCCAAGAAAGCGAAATCGCAGTGCAGAACCCTGTTAATATTCAGGAAGTTTTGCCGCGCAGAATGCGTGAACGTGATACGAGTGAACTTGGTGTGTTGATTTCCAATCTTGATTCTGTGGCACATGAAATTACCGTAGGTTTGGAAATGCTGCCGCCGGAAACGGAAGCTGATGAAAATGTCGGCGAAGCTTTTGTTGATTCGCAAATTAATCAGCATAAAATCATTGTTCCGGCAGGCGCAAATACAGTCGTTTATTTTGAAGTAGCGGCTGTTCGTGCCGGGCTTGTCAATGCGGTGTTTACTGTTCGTTCGGATGTTGTCAATGAACGGCTTGTTTGTCCGATTACCATTGAAAAGCCTTATATTTGCGAAACTGTCACTTCAACCGGAATGATTGCAGCTGATGAGAAATCGGCATTGGAAGCTGTTGTGATTCCTAGTTTTGCGGATGACGGAAAAAGCAGGTTGTCAGTGTCATTGGACGCTGCCGGGCTGGGGCTCTTGAAAAATGTAATGCAGTATATTTTTGATTATCCGTTTAATTGTCTGGAGCAGCAGAGTATAAAAATTATGCCGCTGATTCTTTTTGGCAATAGAGTAAACGATTTGAAGCTGGATAAAAAATTTACCGATATTCCAAAAAATGTTCGAGCCTTTTTCGGTAAGCTTGCAAAAGTTCAGCATTCGGACGGCGGTTTCGGTTATTGGGAAGAATCTTCTGATTCGTCAATTTTCGTTTCTATGCGTATTGCGGAAGTTTGGTCGGCTGCAGTAAATGCCGGTTATTCACAAAAGGATTTGGCAATTAACAAAGATGCGCTTGTCGGTTATCTGCGCGCTCAATTGGCAGAAATGAAAGATTTCGGTAATGAAGAAAAGCTTGAAGTTTGGCGAGTTCTTTCGCTGCTTAATGAAAATGTTGATGAGAAATTTTTGAATGAAGTTTATTTGCAGGAAAATGTTTCGATTACAGCATTGGCACTTGTGGGAATTACTACTCGTGATAATGAATTGGCTGCAAAATGTGCAGAAAAGGTAAGAACTTATATTCGTCCGACAGTGCGCGGTGTTGATATTTCTACATTTGAAAATGATAAAGTTTCGCCTTATGCAAAAATCTTTGCCGGTTCCGGTAATTTGTGCCGTTTGTCTCGCGTGCTTGAGTTGTTTATCAGAAATAACCCGGCAGATGAAATGATTAACAAAGTACTGTTTACGCTGCTTGAAAATCAGAAGTGCGGTTATTGGCATGATTTGTCTACCAGTTCGATTGTGCTGAATGCAGCTGCTAAATTTATCAAAGTTTACAATACCGAAAATATGAATTTGTCTGCAAAAGTGACTTTGGATAATAAAAAAGTCGCAGAAGGAGAATTTAAAGGCAGCACAGCGGAAAGTGTTAATGTTGTTCTGAATGAAAATCAGTTGTCAGAATTTACAAAAGATAAGCAGCTGCCGTTGCAGATTACAAAGAATGGAAAAAAATGTTTATTTTATTCGACAAGTCTGGCTTATGCACTGCCGGAAGAAATGCAGCTGCTGCGTGATGAAGGCATCGGCGTGAATGTAATGCTTTATGATGATGCAACTGGCGAGGAAGTAGCAGAAAAGAATTCCGTGACAGAATTAACCGGTGGCAAAGTTTACCGAATGGAAGTTAATGTTTTGTCGACATTTGACAGAAATTATGTTGCTTTGCGGCTGCCTATTCCTTCAGGTGCCGAAATTGTCGATGTAAGTACAGCTGTTGATAATGATGTGTTCCGTTTTATAAACAAAAAAGAAATTTATGATAATGAAGCGCATGTTTTTTGGAATAATTTTCCAAAAGGACGAGCTGTTGTTTCATTGAAGTTCCGAACTGTTCGACGAGGTGTTTTCCCTACGCCGCCGGCTTCGGTAGAATGTATGTATGAACCGGAAGTTTTCGGTCGTGCAGCAGGTACTGTTTTTACAGTGAAGTAATAAATGAAATTAATTAAAGTAGTTTCCGGGTTGGCGATTGCGGTTTTTATTGCAGTCGCTTTCCGGATTTTTATTTGCCTTTCGCCTTATCCGGAACTTGATGCATTTCGGAAGTTGCCTAAGAGTACACGAATTTATGACTGCAATGATGAGCTGATTCAAATATTGAGCCTTGAAAACGGATTGCGGCGCGAGTTTGTGCCGTCGGAAAAAATATCGCCTGAAGTACGTGAAATTTTTATTCGTTCGGAAGACAAGAATTTTTATAAGCATTTCGGAATTGATTTTTTTTCGATATGCCGTGCGGCTTTCCAAAATGTTAAAAACGGCAGAACTGTAAGCGGCGCATCGACAATCACAATGCAACTGGCAAGAATGATAAAAAAATCTAAACATCGGAATATTTTTGCAAAGTGCGCAGAAGCTGTTGATGCGCTGCGGCTGGAAGCAAGATTGTCGAAAGATGAAATTTTGGAACTTTATCTGAATCATTTGCCTTTTGGTTTTAATACGGAAGGTGCAGCAAGTGCGGCAAGATTTTTTTTCGGGAAAGAACTTTTGCTCTTGTCTCAAGCCGAACTTTGCTGTCTTGCTGTGATTCCGCGCAAGCCGCAGCTGTATAATCCGCTTGTTAATCCTGATAAATGTGCGGCAGCGGCAGCTAGATTTGCAAGTTTGTCTTATGAAGAACTGAAAACTGCGGCTCAGAATGCAAGAAAATTTATTTATCCTGAAAATATGCCGCATTATGTGCGCTATTTAACATCACAGAGTGACACACAGTGCTATTCAGCTGAAGAAATCAAAGTTTCTGTTTCACTTGCATTACAACGGAAAGCTCAAAATTTAATTGCGGCAGCTGTAGAGAAATCGAGGCAGTCAAGAATTACAAACGGTGCAGTTTTGGTTTGTGAAAACAGTTCCGGTAAAATTTTGGCTTGGGTTGGCAGTACTGATTTTAATGATGATTTTCATGGCGGACAAAATGACGGAGTTCTTGCCGCAAATCAGCCCGGTTCAAGTATGAAACCGTTTTTATACGCTATGGCACTTGAGAATGGTTTTACACCCGCGTCGGTTTTGCCTGATATTCCGATGGAGTTCGGCAGTGAGCAGCTTTATGTTCCGCTAAATTTTAACAATCGCTATAACGGACCTGTTCGCCTGCGTACCGCATTGGCTTCAAGTCTGAATGTTCCGGCTGTTTATTTGCTTAATCAGCTTGGTTTGGGAAAATATATTTCTCTGCTGGATGAATTGAAGTTTGTTTCACTTGTTGGCAGCAATCCGGGTTTGGGATTGGCACTAGGTAATGCTGAAGTTAGTTTATTTGAATTAGTGCAGGCGTTCAGCGTTTTTCCACGCGACGGATTTTTTTTGTCGCTCGTTTCGGAAGAAAAAGAAGCAGATAATGGAAAAAATATTTTTCAGCGTGATACCGCGCGGTTGATTTGCAGCATTTTATCCGACAGTGACGCTCGTTATTTAGGTTTTGGTGATAATGAAGCTTTTAGAACGCCGTTTCCGGCAATTTTTAAAACAGGAACTGCAAATCAGTTTCAAAACATAACAGCTTTGGGGGCGACGCCTTTGTATACGGTCGGCGTTTGGATGGGAAACTTCGACGGAACTACGGTTATTGGTAAAACCGGCAGTTCATTGCCTGCATCTGTTGCAAAAGAGTTGCTGATAGTATTGCAAAGAAATGAAAAGCCGGAATTTAAGCTGCCGGTTTTGTATGCTAAAAAAAAGATTTGTCTTTTATCAGGAATGCTTGCCGGTGACGAATGCCCGGATACTAAGTCGGAATTTTTGCCGGATAATGAAATTGCGGAAAAATGTTCTTGGCATACAAAAAACGGCGTAATGTATCCACAGCGTTTCGGTCGGTGGTTTTTTCAAAAAGAGCTTATCGGTACGCTGAAAAATGACAATATGCCGCTTCAAATTGTTACTCCGCGTAACGGCAGCATATTTTTTTATGATTCTTTGCTGCCTGATAGCGTACAGAATTTGACTGTAGAAGTCACCGGTGGAAAAAATGACAGGCTGCATGTGAGTGTTGACGGCGGAAAATCCACTTTTACGGTAAATCGTCCTTTTTCGTTTAAACTTCCGCTGCAGCCCGGTTTTCACAAAATTACAGTGTCATGCGCCGATGAACAGTGTGAACTTTCCTTTCAGTGCCGGTGACTTATTTTGTTTCGGCGGTAAATATTTTTTCTATTTCCAAAAGCGCATCAATATTTCGCAGAGAAGGACGCTCCATTGTTCCGGCAGTGATTGTATAAATTTTGCCGGTTTGTACTGCTCTTAGTTTGGAATATGTGTGATCCTTTTTTAGTGGCTCTTCCATTTCTTTGTAACTTATCAAAATCAAATCAGGGTCTCCTGCGAATAATTTTTCACGGCTGTATGCCCAACCGTTTGCATCATCTGCAATATTTATTCCTCCGGCAGTGCGGATTAAGTTTGCTATAAAAGTATTTTTGCCCGCAGTGTAATCGCCTGATTCCCCAAATGAAATCATATAGTAAACTTTAGGATGATTGCTTGCGGTTTGAACTCGGGTGATAATTTCGCTGATTTGTGTTTTCATTTTTGTTATCAATGCAGTCGCTTTTTCTTCTTTATTAATAATGCGTCCCATATCAGTAACAATATCATAGAAACTTTCTAGGTTTTCTCCCTGTTTGCCGATGTAAACCGGGATGTTAAATTGTTCAAGTTTATTGACACTTTCTTTTGTAAAGTGGTCGGATGCAACAACTAAAGTAGGCTGAAGAGCTAGTATATACTCTATATTCGGTTCAATTATAGTTCCTACAGAAGGCAGTTTCTGTGCATCCGGCGGATAATTGCAGTAATCGCTACGTGCAATCAGAGACTGCCCATCATCAAGTTGGAAGAAAAGTTCTGTCATTGATGGGGCAACGGAAATAATTCGCTGTTTTTTTATAGAATTAGAAGTTTCTATTTTTCTTCCGTATGAATCGGTATAAAAGTTAGTGTGTTGATTTTTTTTATTGCTGCAGCCTGCAAAAACGCAGATGATAATTAATAATGTACAGATTTTTTTTATCAAATTCATTGCTTAGCTCCGTTTGTGAAATAATCCGTTTTTTTATATCAGAAATAACAATGTGTAGCCAATAATTTTTATGTTCATTAATAAAATCAAAAAAAGGAACGAATTAAGTTGACAGGCGGTAAGCGTTGTAGTATAAGGCGTGAAGTCGTCAAGCACGGCAGTGCAGAGTGTTCTGAATTACGAGTTTAGTACTGTAATTCGGAGGATAAAAGCACGTAGATAATCCCGTTAATGAAATAATTTAAGAAAATTAAAAAAAGTAGTTGACAAGGGAAGTGAAAAGGTGTAGAAAACGACC
>JBNMHA010000051.1:0-16904 GCA_050872545.1 Spirochaetales bacterium
GAATGAGCTTGTGGAACTTGTTGCTGACATGATAATACGCATTTTCCTTTAGCTGTCGTGGTTTTCGCATAAGCACCTCCACTAAGCTTTAATGCGTTTTGGTGTCATTTTTAACTACAAGATTAAGAATATTTTACATATTTTTACATTTTCTTATTGTGAGAACGAAATTAGAGGTGTTTCAGAAGGTGGTATTTTTTGGGAAGTAAAGCGGGAAATGCGTAATTTTTGTCGGTGTCAGACCCTTATTCGCTTTTGGGATTAACAAGAGGTTTCGGTTCTCTATCGACTAAGGGACAAGTCTTAATACTGAAACGGAATATAGGTCTGACACCATACAAGCTTCTTGTCATCTTTAGTTTTTTTGGTCTCGTGTCATTATCGGGCTTGACCCGATAATCTCCTGTAAATATTAAAAATAGATTCCCGTATCAAGTACGGGAATGACATGTAGCACAAGGGACAGCCCCTAATCCCAAAATAGTATACAGACCTGTCCCTTTGTATATTTCCATATCCGGTCGGCTTACTTGTATTCCAAACTAGAATTAGGGTCTGTCCCCAGCGAAATCCAAAGCCTCACATAAAAAAAGCGGAAAATCAAAAAAACAATTTTCCGCTTTTTCCATTCAACTTCAATTCCGCCTATCGACAACAGGCAAAAACACTATGAACCACTGTAGTATCCGTAACTTCCCGGATAAGATTTCTGGTTACTCGCAGTAGACCAGTTTCCATTTGTACCTACCATTTTCCACTGGAAATCTTTCAATATATGCCAGCTAACCAAATAATTTCCTGTTAAACGCGCAGTCTGCTCTGAAGTATACCAGTTTGTAGGAAACTCCGTAGTAGCCGATACACCACCGGAACTGTCAGAGCCTCTTACATAACAATCCGTCCAAGAACTTCCAATTACTGTTTTATAAGCCAATTCCTTAGAAATATCACCTGCTGTCAAATTTGTTTTCTCCACCTTTGCCCAAACCTTAAAAATTGCGGCTGTTCCATTACTGCCTGCATTTAATGTCACGGTAGTTTGAGCACCAGAAGCAGCAGAAAGCTGAACATTTGATGAATTTGGAGTATTTTTTACGCCACTGGTTGTGCTTGTATTACTATTTTGCCCAACGGACAATGTTGCTCCGGTATAAGTTGTTCCGCCGAATGTATACGACTCATGCACCATTTCACTACTTATTTTTACACTTGTGGTATATGGCTGCGCACCACTTTCACGACCGGACAATTTGTTGATCCTTATTACAGGCGTTGCTGTAGGCCCAGTCTCAAACTGTACGCTGTTTCCGGTTTCTGCAGTGCATAAATTTCCTGCTTGATCTACAAACGCGCCGGCAGTAAATGTCAACTTATACAAAATACCTTTCTTTAATTCTGACGGAATATTTATAGTCACAATCGAATATGATGCGGTTCCGGCATCAAGCGTTTCCGTTACAAGCCCACTGTTTACATCAATCTCGGTTACATTGTAATCCTTATCAGCAAAATAGTTATAAACTTTCAGCTGGTCACCGCTTAATCCGCTATTCGACTTATAAGCACCATGGTCTATAGCATATTTCAGTACATATTTTGCATTTGTATCAGGTTCTGCACCGGCATTATTCACTGTTCCTATACATCGCTGAATATAATATTGGCTGATTCCCGCTTTGTGAGTATTATACTCATCTGCTTCCATTACCGCCGGATAACTTTTGTAAATACGTTCAACTTTAATCGTTCCGCTTCCCTTGCTAACTTTCTCATTGAATTGAAGAACAATTTTTGAGTCTACAGCAACATCTTGAATTAGTTTTCCGGCATTTGCAGAATCTTCGCTGCCTTTGAATTTTGTAACTCTATACTTCGTAATTTTCGGAGCAACCGTATCGATTTCAATTTTCTTTCCGGCAAAATTACTGTAACCGGAAAAAGAAGTTACAACATTACCGGCATCATCTTTAATGCTTCCGCTGACACTGTTGACTGAAAGAACAGAAGTATTTTCTTCAGTGGCAACTCTATAAACAACAGACGCACTGCTTCCGGACGCATCTAATTTTACAGACGCACCACTGCTTAAAACAGCAGTTATACTTCCTGTTACCGACTCGCTGAATTCCGCAGTAATTGTAAGCGTATCACCGGCTTTATAAATTCCATCGCCAGCCGTAGTGCTTATACTCTTAATTTTAGGCGGCGCAGTATCAACAATAATTTCCACCGACTTAGCCCAAACAGATTTATTTCCAGCAATATCTATCTGATATGCCGTAATCTGGTACCTTCCGTCATCAGCTGGTGTATTGAAACTGTTTCCGCTTGCAAGTTTTGTCTCTGTGGCACCGCCGTCGTATGAATAATAGAAAACAGCACCGGACTCACCAGTTAATGTAACTTTTTGTGTTGAATTATAAATTTTTCCGGCTACTATTCCACTCAATGCAGGAGCCGCACAATCAATATCAACAACAATGCTCTTACTGTTATGTTTTAATGCCATTGCTGCTGCCAAACCGCTAGCCAAAGCATTTCCGGCTGCATCTTGAACATTATTCGGATAAATATTCGCATTTATACTCAATGCAGTCGAATTATCACCGCTGCTGCCTACCGTATAATTATAGTAAAGTGTTTTTTTATCGTTGCTTGTTCCCGAATATTCAGCTTTTTTTCCGTTACTCAAGGTAACAGTCGAATCTCCGTTAATTGTAACCGTCTCACTGAAATTTACTGATATTTCTGCGGAATCACCGGAATTCAGATAATAATTGCTGCTATCCGAATGATTTTCATCGCTTATAGTTCTTATCGAGTAACCGGTTATCTTCGGTGCAATTGTATCAATAGCTACAACATTACTTCCTGTTTTTGCAAGATTTGTTGTTGAATCAGCAATATTGCCACTTACAGAACCGCCGCTTACTGTTGTTCCGTTCACAATTCCTTCAAATGAACTTACATAATTACCTGTAATCGTATCTTTTATCTTTCCGGAAATTGCTTTCATATAAAGCGCAGTGTCGCTCTTATCACCGGCTGCAACCGTATAATTAACAGTATAAACACTTTTGCCGCTCGCTTTAAATTTCACGACAGCATCATTACTTAATGTCAGTGTTATATCGCCGTCACTTGTAACAGCCTTATAAAATTCTACAGTCAAAGGAATAACCGCACCGGCTTTATATACTCCACCTGGTTTAGTCGTAGAAATTGCTTTAATTCCAATAGGACGCAAATCTACCGTCACAGTTTTCAATGCTGACAATGCAGACTCATTTCCGGCAAGGTCGGTTTGTTTAGCCATAATTCTGTAAATATTAAGTGACTTGTTATTTGCAGTCGGCAAACTTACCTGTGCAGAATACTTGGTAAAAGTACTTCCGGCATCAGCAGAATATTGTATCACCGCATTGTTTTCTCCGGTAATCTCCATCTTTGCAATATCCACAGCAGAAAACGCTGTTCCTGATGTACTTCCGTTAATCTTCACAACAGGAGCTGCCGGCAGAACCGTATCTACCACAATATTTTTGTTGCTGTATTTTAATGGTACTGCACTGCCTAAACCAGTTGTCAATTCATTTCCGGCTGCGTCCTGAATATTTGTAGGATAAGCATTTGCATTTACTTGCAAGGCAGAAGCATTTCCAGATTGAATCTTATACTCATAAGTTAATGTATTTGTTCCGTAGCCGTCCGAATATACAGCCGATTCTCCGGAATTAAGCGGCAGAACCGAAGACCCAATTCCGGTCACAATCTCACTGAAAGTTACTTCCAGCTTAACCGTATCTTCTGCATTCAAATAATAATTGCTGCCGTCAGAGTGTTCAGTATCGCTTATTTCAATTACCGAGTAGCTTACCAGACTCGGTGCCGCAGTATCGATGTAAATTTCATCATCCTTAAAATTATCAGCCAGTGCATTGAAAGATTTTGTGATTTTATCATTTACAGAATTACCGCTTTCATCTTTAAACGTTCCGGCAAAAGTCGAAACCTTCAGCGGCTGCGTACATCCGTTACCGGCTGCCACTACATAATCAATCTGATGGCTCAATGCCGCTGCGGAAGAAGAAAGATTCTCTATTTTCGCGCCGCTGGTCAATTCAATATTCAAACCGGAATATGAAACTTTCTTTGTAAACAACAGAATTATAGGAATTGTATCACCAGCTTTGTACGTTCCATCAACTTTAGTCGTAGTAATCTTTGAAATTCCCATTTCCTGCAAATCAACCGTAACGGTAATTTTTGTTGATGTTGATGACATATTACCGGCTTTGTCAGTTTGTCTGGCAACAATGTAGTAAGTTTTCTTACTTCCTGTATCACCGAGTACAACATCTGATTTATAAGCATTATATTCTGCCCCGCCGTTGACAGAATAACTAATCTGCGCACCGGCTTCACCGCTGACCTTCAAAGTAACCTGTTCGGAAAAATCCATTGAACCGGAAATTTCGGTCGTGCCCTTGTAAATTTTTACATCGGGAACTGTCGGTGCTGCCGTATCAATCACAATTTTCTTGCCGGCAAAGTTTAATACTGATTTATCGCTCAATCCACCAGCCAACGCATTGCCCGCAACATCCTGAACATTGTTTGGATAAATATTCGCATTTATACTCAATTCAGCCGAATTATCACCGCTTACAACAGAATATGTATAATAAAGCGTCTTTTTATCACTGCTTGTTCCGGTGTATGTTGCATTTTTACCATGACTTAACTTAATCGATGAATCTCCGCCAATCATTACAGGTTCATTAAAGTTCACTGCAATTTTCACGTTTTTCTCTGCATTAAGATAATAATTGTCACTGTCATAATGAGTTTTATCGCTGATACTTTCTATTGAATAGCCTGTTATCAAAGGCGGCGCAGTATCAATCTGAATTGTCTTTACTTTGAAATCATCTGCAAAACCTTTGCTTATTATTATTCCGTAGTCGCCGGTCTTTGCGGTTAAATTCCCTGCACTGTCCGAGAAATTTCCTCCGCTGATACTTTCAACCTGCAATTTTTCGGTATCTACATCTGAATTGTTTCCTACAGTGTACGTTCCCTTGTGCAAAGTTAAATAGCCTGCCGCCGAACTGATTACCGCCTTTCCGCCATTATTGAAGTTTACGGTAATATCTGCGGAACCGGATTTTACCGCATTGACTTTTTTGCTGAATACAAGCGTTACAGGAACACTTGTGCCGGCTTTATACAATCCGCTCGTTAATGTAGTATTAATCGCACTAAGCTGCGGAACGCCCTTATCTATCATAAAAGAAGCTGATGAAATATCGGACGTATTTCCGGCATAATCCACAAGCTGCGCTTTAACAATCCAGCTTTCTTCGGCATTATCGGTTGTTGTTGAAAATTCACTCTGTTCTTTCCAATCCTGCTTTGTTTGTCCGCCTACAGACGCAAATATTTTCATTACAGCTGTTGTTTCACTGGAAGCCGCTTTTGCTGCTGCTGTGATATTTTCTATATAACCAGTAGATTTACCAGTATAAACATTGCCGTTTTTAGTAAAATCAGTAATGGAACCGCCGGTTGTATATGCAAACTCAAATGTCGGTGGCTGCGGTTTGTCCGTATCGATAATAATTGAAATATCGGAATACGACGTAGAATTAGCGCGTGTTACTTTCTTCAAGGTTCCGCTGATTTGATTTTCACCATTGACACTGCCTGAAACCGCATTGCCTGCAATATCTTTCACATCACCTTTAAAAGCCGTACAAGCCAAATCCGCAGCCGAATTATCACCGTTTACTACTGTATAAACAAACGAAAGAATGCTTGTTCCCGCACCGCTTTTATACTGCGCCTGCACGTTGCTGCTGCCGTTTAAAGCATTAAGCACAAGATAAGGCTGATTACTTCCGAGCATTATAGCTTCGCTGAATTCCGCTTCGAGCGTAACTGTTTTTCCTGTATTCAGATAATGTTTACCGTCGGAATAAGGTTTTGTGCTGACATCGGAAACATATACGCCCTTTATCTGCGGTGCAGTCGTATCGACTTTTATTTTTAAACTTGCCAAGCTGCCCGATTCGGAGTTCTGCGGAAAATTATTAAAATCCATTTCATTTCCGGCAGCATCTTTTACCGTTACACTTTCACTGTACGCATAGAACGGAGCAAAAATATCCAACGCTTCGGTATTATCGCCGTCTTTTACAGTATAAATAAACTCAAGTGTATCCGTATCTATTACTGAATCAGCCATTTGTACATAATTATTCGCTGCTTTTTCACGACTGTTAAGTAAAATTTTAGCTCGTCCGCTGATATTTTCATTAAACTGGGCAGATATTTTTATTACGGTATCGGCTTTATATGCGCCTTCTCCCACATCTGCCGTAATCTGCTTTACATAAGGTTTTTCGGTATCGATAAATATTCCGCGTGATGCCAACGAACCTGATTCACCCGGAGTTGGCAAAGACAATGCCGCAGGCACTACCGACGCACCGCTGTCTGTCGCTTTCCCGGTAACCGTAGTACCGTCAAGAAGTTTCAGACTGTCCGCAGACACATAATCAAGTGGCTCTGCTGAATCACCCTCTTTTACAGTGTATTCAAACTTTAATACTTTATTGTTTTCAATGCCTTTATAAAGAGCATAAACAGGTTTGCCGTTCACATCAACCGCACAATTGAGTTCCAGCATTAATCCGTTGCCATTAACTTCTACTTCCCTATTCATCGTAACAATAAAGTTCAATGTTTGCCCAAAAGAATAGTATCCGCCATCCTGTTCTGTCGAAATGGAAGCCACTTGCGGACTGTTGTCATCTACAACCACAAAGATACTTGACCGGCTTATATTTCCGAAATAATCGCGTGCTTCCACAATAATTCGCTGATAACTTCCGCCCAATCCGGCAAGTAAATCAGATGTCACGCTCCAGCTTCCGTCCGCTGCAAGTTTTCCGCCTTTCAGAACATCATACTCAGCTTCATCACCTGATGATTTCTTGTATTTAATTATTAATGAAGCGACTCCGGATTCAACATCCTCGCATGTTCCTGCAATAGTAAAACGGTCGCCCTCTACGTTGCGGCATGTTTCATTGTCTTTCGGCAAAGTAATTGTCAATTTCGGCTCGTCAAATTCTTTCGGAATGGTAAATGTTCCTACCGCATAATTTTCAGAACTGCTTACGGTACAGTAATACATCTTCTTGTAATTGAAAACCGGCGTACCATCAGCCAAAACAAAATCGCTTATCGGCAATTCGCAAGACCAAGCCATTTTAAATGTATTGTTTTCCGGAACATTCTCAAAGTTTGACAAGTCCACAAGCCAATATTTCACTCCGTCATAGTAGCCGTTTTCTGTAATATTCCATTTTTCCTTTCTTAATGAAGCAGCTTTTTCTTCATCTGCATTAGGATCCCAAGCCAGTATTATTTGTGAAATCCCGGCTGTGTCACGTGTAGTTCCTTCTATTATAAATGCAGGATTATTTTCTTTTACATAAGCTGTAGTCGGGTAACTTTCAAAAGCTGCCATTTCCGTAACAGGCGCACTTTCGTCAATTACCTGAAAACCTATAGAATGTTCATCATCCCAGCCGGAAATTTTAGTCCAATCGGAACTGCTGTTTCCGTAGGAAACCGTGCCGCTATTATCTTTCAAGCGATAATACAAACGATAACGCCCCTGATTTGCCGGAGCAGTCAAAGACCACACAGTACAGCCTGTATCTCCAAATGAAGCTTTTTCGATTGTCTCATACTTTACAAGTTCATCATAGTCAGTATTCATAATACAAAACTCAAGAGTATCCAGCAAATCATCATCGTATGCAGAACCGGTAATCTGTGCTCCCGAACGAAGCTTGTTGTTTTCCTGCTGCAATTCAAAAGTATCAGCAGCTGCAAGAGACGAAACTACAGCCCAAGGGCGATCCGCTTCCTGATACAAACAAATAAATCCCTGTACTGAATTACTGTCTGCAGTTTTATTACCGGCTTTATCTGTAACAATTACCGCTAATTTCAGGTAATGTTTTTCTGTAGATGACAAAGAAGCGAGTTTGTTTATATACTTTTCGCTTTCAACCACTTTTTGCGTAGAATCAATCGTTACAGTCCAGTTATACAATGAACCTTCAACCATTGACGCAATCTCTTTGTTCCCGGAAAATTTTGAATCAAATGTTAATGAATAAACGCACTCTGTTTCTTTCAGAAGTTGCAGCGTAATTTCTTTCAAAGGATATTCATCATCCACACTTCCGCGAACAGAAAAAGTTTTATTTTGAAAATATTCAATATGACTATAATCTCTGTAATCAAGAGTTTCGAGAGTTTTCTGCGGCTTCAAGTTAGGCCTCTGAATCGATATTGTACTCGGCTCATTATCAACCGTAACAACAATTGATTTTGACGAGTTCTCGGATAAATTTCCGGCTTTGTCATAAGCAGTTGCCGTAATCGTATATTCACCTGATTCCAAATTGCTGAATCTGTAGCTCCACTGTGTTCCGGAAATCGATGCCTGCGGTGAATTATCACGGTCAAACACAAGCGAACCGTTGCGGTAAACTGTCAGCAGAACTTTAGTTACTTTTATGTTATCAGTCGCAGTTCCTGCAATTACAAAACTGCCACTTTCATAAGCAAGGTTTGCCGGAGAAGTAATAAAAAGTTCCGGAGCCGAAATATCAGGTGCAATACCTCCACCGATAAACATGTTGGATGTATCACAAGACCAAATCCCAACTATTAAAAATAAAATACACAGTTGTTTTATTTTTTTCATTTCAGCCTCCTTTAATTAATGTTCCCGCCGTTACGGTCATGGAAAAATTGTTCCATTTTATTCTTATCAGTCGCTGATGCTCCGGCAGAAACGCTTATTGCACTTAATTCCTGCCATTTCCATACCAGCTTACCTTTGTCAACCTTGCAGCCTAACCCATGGAAATAAAGTTTTTCCGTTACGCCCCAAGTTGTTGCCGTTTTACCGTCAGCCAGCAACATTCCGTACTTAGCCAATTCTATTTCTAAATTATCTCCAAACGGATAATTACTCCAGTTTGCAGGAACACTTTTTTCATCCCAGTTCATTGGGAAATTATCTACTGAGTTGCTTCCGCTCGACTGGTCGCCGCCTCGGAACACATAAAATTGTATAGAACCCTCATTGCCGTAATTCGTACTTGCCGGTGAAGTACTTATCACAGTTTTAAATGCTTTTTCGTATGAAACATCACTGTTTGTGCCGTTTTTTACCGCCTTAGCACTTATACAATAAGTAGAACCTATTTTCACACCGCGGTAAGTTGTTCCGCGCCAAGTAATCGAAGAACTGCTGTTGCTTGCATAAGAAGTTGACGGTGATGTGCTGAAGCTGCTTCCCAAATTGTAGTAAACGACAGCACCTTTTGTTACCGTATCGATTTTCATTGTAGTAGAAGAAGCTGTACTTCCGCGTCCTGAAATCTTATTTACACGAATTACAGGTGGCTGCGGTTTATCGCCGGAAGTAAAAGTTTTATTTGCAATGCCTGAGCAACCATGTCCAACCGAATCTTTTACAATACCGCTTTCTACCGCAGCGGTGTAGCTTTCTCCGGTCATCAGTTTATCTGTTGTGACACTCACCGTATTTCCGGATACAGATACAGCAGAACTTTCCATTACAATTTCCTGTTTGTAGTATCCCATTGCTTTGAAATAATTTGTTAATGTAATATTTGTCGGATCATATTCATATTTCAAAACGTATTTCGCAGTAGAATCCACCTTATTCGCATTCTTATCAAAACCGTTGACTGTCTTTTCATAATAATTTGCTATAGACGGCTGCAGTGCGTAGTACTCATTGTATTCGCTTACACTCATCACTATCGGAGCTGCATAAGCTTCACGTGTCAAAGTTATCTTCTTGCCGATAACTTTTGAAATATTTTCACTGAACGCATAAGTCAAAGTTGTTGTTCCGCTGCTGCTGTTGTAAACCGCACTTGAACTTGTCAAAGTCGGAGCTACAGTATCAACGATTACTTTATATGATGATAAATTAGTGTTTGGCGAAGTTTTTCCCCACAAATTTCCCATATACTGCGTTGCAAGTCCGTCATATATTTCGCCGGTAATCTCGGTAATCGTAAGAACTGAACCGGCTGTATCCTCTGTAGAAGAAGTTCCTACCGTATAATCGGCGGTATATGTCATAGAATCCGTCGACCAAGTTCCACCGGACAATTCTACTCCGTTGCTCAAAGTTATAACCGGACTGCCGCTCTTTATAGGACGAGAGAATACAAGCGATATTTCAATTGTCGTTCCCTCTTTGCAAGTTTCGTTACTTTTAGAAGATGTCACAGACATAAGTTTTGCTTTATTTGTATCTATAGTAAAATTCAATGTTTCGGATACCGCACTGCTGTTGCCTGCTTTGTCTGTCTGATATACATAAACTGAAAATGATTGTTTTCCGCCGTCTGTGACTGTCAAATTTTGTTTTACATTCTGCGGAAGGTTATTAAAAAGCAACGTTCCGGTCGGACTGCTGCCTATAGTTGCAACAGTACCGTTTATGTTTATTGTATAAGTAGCTATTCCGCTTCCGACTGTATTTTCACCGAAATTACTGATGTAAAGACTATTTGCAGTTGTTACCGTACTGCCATTTGTTATTCCGCCGATCTGTAACTTCTTAGGTGCCGCAGTATCAATACCTATTGCAAAACTGTTTGAAGGAATAGTTCCTGACAAACCATTTTTCGCAATATCCTGAATTGTTCCCGAAAAGCTGTTAATTTTAAAACTTTGCGTTTCAGCTGTAGAATTTCCGGCTGCCACCGTGTAAACAAAGACAAGATATTTTGAACCTGAACCGCTTAGGTACTGTGCTTTGCCTCCGCTTGAAAGTATCAGCATAGGAGTTCCGGTAACATTTACTGTTTCACTGCATTCCATTGTAAATTGAATATTTCTGCCGGCATTATACCAACCGTCGGCTGCTGTTGTTGTAAATCCGGTAACTGTCGGAACTTTTGTATCGATATTTATCGAATGCGTATCCACAATAGTTGTTACATTCTTTAAATCAAAACTGCTTAATGATTTAGGGCGTGAATCTGCCACACTGCCTGTAATTTTCTGAACATTCAACGATTCACAATCATCACCGGAAGCTACCGTGTAGTTTACAGTTAATGTTTTACTGTAAGAACCATTCGCTGCAATAGTTAATGTCTTGTTGTTGCTTAAAGTCAATGTTAATGCAGAATCAACTTTTACAGCTTTATTGAAAGTCAGCGTAATAGGAATAACTGTTCCCGATTTATAAGTACCGGAAGCTGTTGTTGTAGTTACGCTTTCCAGTTTTACTTCTTCTCCGTCAATCGCAAAACTTACTTTTGCTGATGAAACATTGCCGGCATCATCTGTCATTTTCGCTGCAACCGTATAATTTGTATTTGCATTGCTTATCGCCTTACATTCAAGTGACGCTGTTCCGCCTGTTATGGTTAAAGTTTTTGTTTCACCGTTTACAGTAAATTCGGTATGCTTAACACCGCTGCCGCCGTCAGTTAATCCGCTGATACTCAATGTCTTCGCTTCAAGATAAGACTTGCCGTCCGGATTTGTTCCGTCTGAACAAAGAATAGAAATTTTATTAATCTGCGTGTCGATTCCTATAGACTTTCCGCTGAAATTAGCAGCTGAAGGCAGCGACTTACCAAAAGCATTGCCTGCCATATCAAGTATATCACCGCTGATACCGCTTACTTTCAAGTTTGTAGCTGTAACTGTAGTATTTCCGGCTGCAACGGTATAGATAAAATTCATTGTCTGTCCGCTTCCGCTCTGGTAAACAGCAGTTCCGCCGCTGCTCATTGACAATGTCGGTTTTGTGCTGCCGACTTTCACATCTTCATCAAATGTTAAAATAACAGCAATCGTATCACCAGCTTTATACCAACCGTTTGCAGATGTTGTAGTAATTGTTTTCAAAATCGGTGCTGTAGTATCAATAGTAATCTGTTTAGTTGCCGCTAAGTTTGTAGCTGTAGAAAGAACATCTGCATTCAGTTGCAATTCCGTATTCAACTTATCGACTACTTTTCCGCTTAGTGCCGAAACGTTTAAAACTTCCGTTGTAATATCACCATTAGCTACTTTATAAGTTGCAGTCAATGTTTTGCTGTAAGTATCTGACGCATTTATAGTCACAGTTTTTAATGTACCGCCGTTTGACGCATTCAAAGTCAAAGTAATGTTTTCTTTTATACGCACTTCTTTGTTAAAGTTTAGGTTTAATTCTATTCCGTCATTAGCTCGACATGTGCCGTTTGCGTGCGGTGTCGTAATACTTTCCAGAATTACCGGCGAATTATCAATAGTAAATGTAATGTTACTTTCTGTAGAAACATTTCCGGCTTTGTCACGCTGTTTTGCTGCAATCGTATAAGTAAGAACTTCACCATTTGCAGGTTTACAAATAATGTCACTGAAATTTGCGCTCCAATTGTTTTTTATTTCACCGTTTTCTGTAACATAAACAACAGCACCGCTTTCCAGTCCGGATTCGCAGCTTACCGTTACATAAGCATTTCCGTTATTACCGGAAAGAGTTTCTTTGTCTTTAATCGTGCTGCCGTTTCCTGAATAAACAGCTTTTAATTTCAATGCTGCCGGTGCCTTTGTATCAATACCGATTTTATTGCTGCTGAAATTACTACTTGCCGATACAGACACATTCGTCAAAGGATTTCCTTTTCCGGCATCACCGGCAAGGTCTACTATTTTACCTGTAATTTTACCGGCTTTTAAATATGAAGTGCTTGTTGCTGAATCCCCTGTATCCTTGTCTCCGTTTTTTACTTCATAGTTAAAAATCCAGCTGTTGCTTCCGGAACCGCTTACATATTGAGCTTCTGCACCGTTAGAAAGCACAAGTGCCGGAGTTGTACCGATAAACTCAACATTTTCTGAAAATATTACCGTAATAGGAATAATCGCACCGACAGTATACCAACCGTCAGCTTTTGATGATGATACCGAGTTTATCTGCGGCGCAACACAATCAATTCTTATTTCCTGAGAAGCGTTAATATTTTCAAAACCGCCGGCTTTTACCACATTGTCAAGATCTTTATAACCAAGCTTGTTGTTCAGACAGTCTTTAACTTCTCCGGCTGTAACATCTGTTATGCAAAGGCTTTCATCAAGCTGTTCACCGGCAAGCGGCTTGTATTTTCCGGTAAGATAGTAATCCGCACTGCCTGTTATATGAGTTGTGGCATTATCAAGCCCAACAGTTTCTCCATTGTTCAATTTTACTGTAATGCCGGAAGCAGTTACTTCCTTATTAAATACAAGCGAAACATAAATTTCTTCACCTGCTGTATATGATCTTGTAACAGTAGTTTTCAGCGCATTATTTATTACAAATGAAGGTGCAGCTTTTGTTAATTTCGGTTTGTCCGTATCGATAACAAACACCTGAACTGCACTACGCGCCGATTCATTGCCGGCTTTGTCTTTCAGCTTCAAACATACGCTGTATTCCTGATAAAAGCCTTCATTTTCACCGCTGCCGAAAGTTCTGCTTACTGTGCCGTTGTATGCGCTGTAGCTGTCCGCAATTCCGTTTTCTTCCCAGCAGTAAGAATATGTATCACCTGCGATTCCGGCAGCTTCTACTGTAACACCGACAGTTTTTCCGCCGTTCAATTGTGTATAAACCGCTGTGCCGGCTGCATTTTTTGCATCAAATGCATTTTTCAATGATATTACCGGTGCTTTAGGTGCTTCTGTGTCGATTTTCAAATTTTTATCATTGCCGCTGCCGTCTTTAATTTTTCCTACCGAATCGGCAAGTTCTGTCAATCCGTTGCCTGCATTGTCTTTAACTACACCGTTTATCTTTGTAATTTTAAGAATTTCGTCAGTATTGTCACCTGCTGCAACCGTGTAAATAAAACTAAGTTTATCTGTTCCGCTTCCTGATGAGTAAACAGCCGTTGTACTGCTGCTTGAATTCAATGACAATGAAGCTGAACCTGAAACTTTTACGATTTCATTGAAAGTAACATCAAGGTTAATCTGCTTGCCTTCACTGCAATAATAATAAGTTCCGTCAAAACATCCGCCAAGCGACAGCGTATTGCTTGTAAATGATGATTCTACTTTCTTTACCTGCGGTGCAGTTGTGTCAATCACAAGCTTGTTCGCCCATTGATAACTTACATCGGAATCGCTGAACGCAAATTCATTTCCCTTACCGCCTGCACCTGTTGCCGAATCCGTAATGACAGCTCCGTTTTGTTTCCATTTTGTCCAAGCAAGATTGTCAATATTATCACCATCCTGAACAGTATAAACAAAAACCGCTTTGTTCTTACTGTTGCCGGAGTGCGAAGAATCGTATTCGGCATAACGATTGGTTACATTCAAAGCTAAACAAGGAAGACCTTTTGTCGTATCAATATCTACGTTTTCGGAAAAAATAACTTGTATTTCTATTTTTGTTCCGGCTTTATAGAAACCATTGGCAGTAAGACTTTTTATTGATGAAACAACAGGAAGTTTAGTATCAATTTTTATCGTTGCATTTATTGCTAATGAACCGATTCCGTCAGAAGGAAAGTTGTCAGTTCTCATCTGCATGTTCTGGTCATCTGCGACTGTAGCTCCGTTTAGCTTCAATTCGGTACAATTCAAACGTTCCGTATCCTCACCATTTGCCACAACATAATCGAAAACCAAACAATTTCCGTCAACTTCGGAATAAGATGCTGTTGCTCCATTGTTCAGTGTCAAAGTCGGCGTTCCGTTCTTTACGGATACTTGTTTACTCATTTCAATGCGAATTCTTATTTTATCGCCGGCTTTATATGTTGCAACATTCTTTGCCACTGTCACGTTTCTGATATAAGGATCTTCTTTTTCCACATAAAACTGCAATTTTTCAATTGTGCTGTTGCCGTAATCATCTTTAGCTGTAAATGCCAGTGTACAAGAACCGCTGACAAAACTATCCGAATCACCGAATTTATCAGAAGATAACTTTGTTATTGTAATTTTGCTGCCAGACTTCTTAAATGAACCGTCCTTTGCCAAATCCGCAAAAGCTAATTTCTTTAACACTTTGCCGTTCTGGGAACATTCTATTGTCAAGTCCGCAATTCCGGTAAAATCATCGGCTTCCAAACTTACATCAAACGGAACAGTCAATGTACTTCCCTGCACCGGTGACAAAATTGTAATCTGTGGTTTTTCTTCTTCTTTCAGCAAAGATTTAAATGAAACAGTTGTTTTTCCGCTGGCATTTTCCGCATAAACATAAAAGCGTTTTGTTGCAAACTCATTCTCAAACTCATTCTCAAAATCATTATAAATATTAAAAGGTTGGACTGCCGTTACCTGCGGAAGAGCTTTCTGTCCGGCTGAATATTCATACAAGTTATAAAATTTAATCCCCGCGGCAGGAGAAGACAAATCCCAGCAGTTTATATTGCCGGTTTTGGGATCAATTTCACTAAGCTTTGCAATATCCGCTTCTGCCGCGCTGGTCAAAACTCTTGCCAAATAAACTTTGCAAACTTGTGAAGCATCTGTAACTTTTACCGATACCTGAAAATCGCCCGATTTATCAACTACATCTGAATAAACGTCAAAATCTACATCTTTTGCATTTTCATCCTTTCCTTGCTTTGCGCTTATATCTACAGAAGGAGCAGTTAAATCTATAACATTAAGTTTTCTTTCCCGATACTGCCCATCATGAAGATAATCTCCGGCTTCATTCACAATATAGCTGCTTTTCCTATCGTTAATATCGACAACTTCCACTTTGAGAATATACGAACCGCCGGTTGCCGGTGTGCTGCTGTCCATTTTCCAAGTGTAAATATTTGCGCCGCCTATAATGCTTTCGTCGTAAAAATCTTCTTTTCCCTCGATAACTTCGCCCGATACATTGCAAAGCGAAAGTTTTACGGACTTGATTCCGTCATCATCGTAACATGTTCCGGAAAGCGGCGTTCCGACCGGAATTTTATCTCCGTATCCGGGGAAAATTGTGTAAGGAAAATCGGTTTTAGGCAATACACAGAGAAAACCTTTTTCATCATTTTCTACATTTCCGGCATAATCTTTTACTTTCAGTCCGATTTTGTAGTAGCGTGCAGTCTTTATATCCGCTTCAGTCTGTGTCGTTTCTTTCAGATAAATTTTCCAATTCCACAAAGATGTCGGCTTCTTCGATGTGTCAACATCAAGCAAATGTTTACCTATGTTGCTGTTTACTTTCAGTTCCATTGAAGAATCAAAACTTACGGACAACGCTTTTCCAGTCTCATTATTTGCTTCGTCATATTCAGTCAGTGTCAATGTAAGATTTGCTATTCCGTAGTTGTCATCAATATTTCCCTGAATATAAAAATCTCCGTTGCAAAAATATTCGCTGTTTTTAGAATCGTATGGATCTGCACCTACGGATTCTGCTCTGTCTTGTTCTCCGGTGTAAAAAGTCAGTGAAGTTTTAAGCGGCGGATACGTAATTTCCGCAGCAGAAGGTTCATTGTCTACAACAAGAGTTCTTGTATCGTATGAGCCGTTTGAAGTGTTGTCATTTGCGTCACGTGCAAATACTGTAAATTTGTATTCTCCGTCCGGGAGTTCAAAATTTTCGGCAGCTGTGCCGGCTTCCAACTGCGCTTTAATATCGGCTTCCGGGTTCAGCCGTATTTGATAGCTCCAAGGCGAAACCGGATTTTTTATTTCCCAAGTAAACAAAAGTTCGTCATTGTGCTCAACTTTTAAAAGTGTCGAAGTTACTTTTAAATTATCACTGCATGTTCCGTATAAATACAATGAACTTCCGCTTACATACTGAAAATTCTCATGTGATGAAA
>JBNMHA010000052.1:0-16896 GCA_050872545.1 Spirochaetales bacterium
CTTTTTTATTGGATGATGGCTCCGGACTTGTTGTCGTTGAGTATGGGATATATAGGAACGGAAAATCCATCCGGAGTTGTTATAAATCCGGCAAGTCAAGCATCAGTGCAGAACTTTAAGTTTCAGGTTTCTGCAGGTGTGGCACCGGCATTTGTTAATTCAAATTTTAAAGATGGGCTGGATTTTTTTGCTCCGTTTATTGCCAATTTAGGATTTGTGATTCCGTCTCGTTATGGAAATTTTACAGTATATGCCAACTACTTTAATATGAGTAATGAAAGTTGGGCTGCGCAAGGATTGTATGACTTAGGTGTAGGTCAAAATACCAACGATTTGCGAATAGGTAAGACAGGCTCTTTGTATGTAGGATATTCAAAAGATTACTCTGATACTGTTGCTGTAGGTTTCAGCGGAAGTTTAAAATTTTCATATAATCCGCTTGTAAGTGAAGATAAACGGTTTGATATAGGTGCCGCTATTGACGTTGGGATTATTTACAAACCCGAATGGGGGCGAGTTACAAATAAGGCTTGGGGATTGCAGGATTTGCAATTCGGTTTTGTAATGAAAGAAATCGGTAAGCCGCTTGTTAATTTGGAACAGACAAGACTTGCTGGATATGACTGGGATGAATGGAGTTGGTGTCCGGCTCCGTTTACTCCGGCAGGTGCAATTAATTTTAACTTGTATAATAACGGAACTACATATTGGAAGATTCTTACAGATTTATCATTTCCTTTCTTCCAGAATATGACATTTGCACTCGGTACCGAAATCCAGATAATGAAATTTATTACATTAAAAGGTTCATACACTTTTGACCTTGAAGGTACTTTGGAGTATATCGGGGAAAATACTGATGCAGATATTCCTGCCTGCGGTGATATTTATAATATTTTCAATTTTGCCGGCGGTATCTCGTTTAAATTCAGTTCAGACTCTTTTAAACGTGTTTCAAAAACAGAACTTCAGGAAAAGAAATATAAAACAAATGAATTTTCTATTGATATTGCGGCACGTCCTTATTATGATGGGGCGATTTTTGAAGTCGGCTTTACAATGCAGTTTGGAACAAAAGATACCGAACCGCCTAAGATTTCTTATAAGCAGCGCGATTTTTACGTAAGTCCAAATTTTGACGGAATACAGGATGTTGTAGAAATTGAATTGGATATTAAAGATGAGCGTTATGTACGTGAATGGCGCATGGAAATTTCAAATGAAGCCGGAGAGCTTGTCCGTGTAATAGCAAATAAGCAGGAACGAACAGAATCTCTTAGCCCTAAGGCAATAGCAAAACGCCTTTTTGCGCCTAAAACCGGCGTGCCTGTTCCTGATGTAATTGAATGGGATTGCCGTGATAATAACGGAAAATTGCTGCCGGACGGAGCTTACACTTTCAAATTTTTTGCTATGGATGACAACAAGAA
This sequence comes from Spirochaetales bacterium, assembly GCA_050872545.1. Taxonomy (GTDB): domain Bacteria; phylum Spirochaetota; class GWE2-31-10; order GWE2-31-10; family GWE2-31-10; genus RGIG8597. Next base: position 1,431 of record JBNMHA010000052.1, read on the forward strand.
TCAAGATGAAAACGGAACTCCGGCAGCGACAGTTTATATTGATACAAAAAAACCTGATATGAAAGTTAAACTTGAAAACCGCATTTTCTCTCCGGGAACAGGCGGAACAAAGGATAAACTTATTATCGATTTGGATATTGTACGAGAGCAAGCCGAACAAGAATTTACTCCGGTTTTTGAATATCAGAATGAAATGCCAGCTGATATTTTGCAATCATTGATAAATCCTGATTCACCTGAAATTTTGTCTCGTGAATCTGTAAATTCTGAAGCTGAAACAAAAACTGTAAAGGCGAAAAAATCAAAGAAGGCAAAGAAAAAAACTGCCGTTGCAGAAAAAAAGAAAACAGAGCGACCTGATGACGGACGTGTTTCCGAACAAACTTGGAAAGTAGAGATCAGAAATGCAGCAAATAAAACTGTAAAAAGTTTTATTTTTAATGAAAAAGGGCAGAAACGTCTTGAATGGGACGGTCATGATGAGAATGGAAGTCAGGTTCCGGACGGAGTATACAAAATTGTTCTTACATCACGAAGCCTTGCAGGAAACAGTTATGAGGAAGTGATTAATAATATTGTAATTGATACTCAGCCTAAGCCAATCGAAGTTTCAATTAACAGAAGCGCATTTTCTCCAAACGGAAACAGTGTGATTAAGACAATAGACTTTGGCTTGGAAATTCCGGTAAAAGATGGGATTGAATCTTGGAAACTGGAAGTTTTGAATAAAGATTCAAATGTTGTAAGAGAATTTACTGGTAAAAATCTGCCGCCGCAGACTGTTACTTGGGACGGAAAAGATAACGACGGAAAGTACCTTGAAGAAGGCAAATATTCCGGGCGATTAAGTGTTTCCTATGTAAACGGAACAATTCCTACAGGTGTAACTCCTGATTTCATTATTGACATAACGCCGCCGGATGGACGAGTGACAAATTATATTGCTGTATTCAGTCCGAACGGAGACGGAAATAAAGATGAAACGATAATAGAGCAAGTTACAACAGTGGAAGAAGAATGGCGCGGTTATATTTATGATGAATCCGGAAAAACCGTGAAAAGTTACATTTGGAAATCTCAGGCTTCTAAAAAATTAGCTTGGGACGGAAAAGATGATTCAAATAAACTTCTTCCTGACGGAAATTATGATTATCAATTAAAAGCAATCGATTTGGCTGGTAATACTTTTGAGTCCGAATTGTACCGTATAAGAATTGACACTGAAAATGTTCCGCTGATGTTGACTTACGGAATGAAAGCTTTCAACAGTAGCAAAACGTCGCAAGATTTTACGGTGATTGCAAAGTCTGATTCGGAAAAAAATACATCTGAATGGAAGCTCGGTATTTATAATGAATTGGGAAATCTGGTTTATACATCAAAAGGAACTGGAAAACTGCCTAAAAATCTGTCTTGGGACGGAAGTGGCAGCAGTGGTAAAAAAGTTCCTGACGGAAGCTACAGTGCAAAACTTGATGTTGTTTTTGAAAACGGAACGCCGTCGAGTGCTAAAACCGGTATGTTCATTATAGATACAGTTGCGCCGCAGATAAAGATTCAAGCTGTGTCCGATGTTTTCAGTCCTAATGCAGACAGTCGCCTTGATACTTTTGATGTGCTGCAATCAGGTTCGGAAGAATTGTCTTGGGAAGAATTTATTTATGACAATGACGGAAATGTAATGTTCCACAAGTTCTACGAAAACAGCAAACCTAATGCTAAAGAAAGCTGGAACGGAAAAGATATGAACGGAAATCTTGCTAAAAACGGTTTCTACAAATATGTAATAACAGGACGTGATATTGCAGACAACGAAACAACTGCAAGTATTGATCGTTTTGAGTTGAAAAACGTTTATACATCGGCATTCTTGACATTATCCGAAGAAATGATGGCACCAAAAGGGAAAGCACCTTACGATACTATAGAAATTATTCCAATGGTTGGTGTGAAAGAAGATATTTCTGCATATAAAGTAGAAATATTAAATGAAGCAAAAACTGCTGTAAAAACTTTCCAAGGTGAAAAATCATTACCGGAAAAAATTGTTTGGGATGGAATGATGACAGACGGAAAACAGGCTACTGATGGTTTGTATACTGCAAAAATGACAGTAATGTACAGATTCGGAAATATGCCTACTGTGGAAACTCCTGTATTTAAAGTGGATTCCGCAGCTCCTGAAATAAAGTTGACTTATGTTCCTGAATATTTCTCACCTGATAATGATAATGTTGATGATGAGTTAAATATTTATATTGATTCCGATGATCTGACCGGAATTAAAGAGTGGAAGATTGTAGTGATAGATCCGCAGACAGGAAAGGAATTTACTTCATTCTCCGGAACAGGTAAGCCGACATCCAATATTAAATGGAACGGACAGAATGAAAACGGAGAAATTGTAGAAAGTGCTGAAGATTACCCTGTAAAAATTTACGCGGAAGACCTTGTCGGCAATGTTCTACAGACTGAAGCTTCACCTATAATGGTAGATATTCTTATTATCAAGGAAGCTGACGGACGATTGAAAATTAAAATCAGTAATATTGAGTTCAAGCCTGATTCAAGCCAGATGGTTGATTCACCTAAGAATGTAAAAGTTCTTAATATGTTGGCGAAAGCTCTGAAGAAGTACGGTTCCTATAAAATAACAATTGAGGGGCATGCTAATAAGTTCAGAGAAAAAATTGATGAAGATAGAGCAAGAGCTTTGTCTGACCAGCGTGCGCAGGTGATTGCAGTTAAGCTGAAAAAACTCGGAATAAACGGAAACAGAATGACTGCTGTCGGTCGAGGCGTTGATGTACCGCTTGTTCCGTTTGGTCCGGATGTTACTAAAGATCAATTAGCTAAAAACCGAAGGGTAGAATTTTACCTTGAAAAGTAATAGTTTATTGTGATTATTTTAAGCTGAGTTCTTTAATAGGACTCAGCTTTTTTTGTAATGTACCGTAAATGAGTAAATAAAATTACCACTGATGGAGGAAAATGGATAAAACTACTTATCTGTTTTGTGAATATTTATGAGTGATAAAAAAGAAAGTATGATGTACATTTGCGGAAAATGTGCGCATGAAGTAGAGCGTGATGCAAAAGTTTGTCCGTTTTGCCATGCAAATTTGAACAATATCCGCTGTCCGTACTGTGGGTATGTAGGTGCGCCGGAAAAGTTTAAGAATGACCATTGCCCAAGATGCGGCAGAAGCAAAAACATATCGGTTGATTACAGCGCTGTTAATTCCGGGAAAAAAAACTCCGCTAAAGATGAAATACAAATCAAAACAGATGAAACAAGCAATTCCAAATATCCGGAAAAGAACAGTAAATTTTCAGAACTTCTGAATCGTTTTTTTGTTCCTTTGATTCTGATACTTACAGGTTTGGCACTGTTGCTCGGATATTTGCTGCTGAATTGAAAAGTTAATTTGCAGATTTAGTAAAGTTTTTAAATTCCTCATGCAGTTCTAATAACTCAGGTCGGTATTCAAAATGCATATTATCCCACAAATCCCATTTTCCGCCCCAAATAAAGCCCTCATCTTCAAATACTTTAACTATTGAATCCGGCGGACACCAACGAGAACTTTTCGGAACCATAAACCAATTTTTATTGAAAGAACGTTCCCACATCCAGTAAACTTTTTTCTTTTTCCAGTTCATCGGTAAAATATCAATTGCGGTTCCCCAACAGTGGTTGCTCTTTCGCTTTGTATCACCGATTAATCTCCAGTTGTAACCGAAAATGCTTCTTAACGTTTTTAGGAAATATTGGACTTCTTTGTCCGACTTGTTCAGTTTCATAATTTCTGCTTCCACACGTTTCAGCGGCTGAACTACAATTTTATTTACATTGATTTTGTAATCAAGGAAATTTGTCGTTACGATATTTTGCTCAATGTCTTTTCTGGTTGAACCACCGTATAAGCTGTTGAAAAAACTGTATTCATAGTCGATTGGAATAAGCCGTTCTTTTTTGAATTCCGGTGATGTTAATTTTTTTATGTATTCTTTCGGATAAGAGTGCGGATGAATAAATTCTTCTGGGTAATAATAAAATACGTAAGCTTTATACTTTTGCCAATCATTGCGCTTTTCTTTTGGAAGCAGGCGACCGTGTGCCCAATAATATTTTTCATTGTCATAAGTTGCTAATATCCAGTCTTTTTCTTTGCGCTGATATGAGAAATAATTTATTGTCTGTGGATATGCATTTTTTAATGCTGTCAGTACATATTGCGGCTGCTCCAACAACTTATCCTGCATATCAAAAGTTGCTTGCATTTTATCTGCGGTTGATACACAGTTCAACAAAGACAGCTCAAATGAAAACATTATGATAAATGAAAAAAGTTTTCTTTTGTATTTCATATTTGATTTAATCCTGATAAGAATTTACTAATTTGCTGATGATATCATTTTGGGCGGATATTAGCAGTAAAAATTACTTGTTTACTTTTTCAATTATGTTAGTTTATCTTTTATTTAAAAAATGACTATTATTCAGATATGGAATAAAAAATCTTAATATGTTTTTTCATTTACTCAAAATTATGATAAAAACATCTATCAGGAAAACGAAGGAGAGAACAAAGTTGAACGTTCTTCATTTAATAGATACGCTTGATTTGGGTGGAGCGCAGGTTATTGTGAAAAATTTTGTAGAGAGCAATATTCCGCATAATCAATATGTTTTCGTATTGCGCAGTACGGAAATTCGTATTCCTATTGACGGCAAGGTTACTGTTTTTCCCGGCAAATCCAGATTTTCTTTTAAGCCTATAAAAGAACTTCGCAAATTTATAAAAGAGAACAACATTGAGATTCTTCATTGTCATTTGTTTCGCTCCCAATTTTTCGGGTATGTGCTAAAGCGCCTGTATTTTCCTGATATAAAATTATTTTTTCACGAGCACGGACCACTGTCTGAACAATTTGAGGGCTTTATTACTAAAATACTTTTGCGTATGTCCGGCAAAATATTGGATAAAAGTATTGCAGTTTCTGATATGATGAAAAAACTTCTTATTCGCGAAGGAAAAATACCGCAGTCAAAAATAGAAATACTTCCGAATTTTATATTTCCTGAGAATTTTAGCGAGAGCAAAACTGAAAAACGCAGACTTTTTCGGGAAACTTATAATATTTCAGCAGATACTTTTGTTGTCGGATATGCAGCCAGAATGATTCCGAGAAAAGGCTGGGAAACATTTTTTGATTCATTGAAGTGCATTAAAGCGAAAAATGTCACCGTTATTTTTGCAGGAAGTGGAAAGGACAAAAAGAAGCTGAAAAAAATGTTGGAGAAATCAAATTTTCCGATTGATGTAAAATACATTGGCTATGTTTCTGAAATGGATAAGTTTTATGCCGGTGTAGATTGTTTTATTATTCCGTCTTGGTGGGAACCGTTTGGCTTGACGGCGTTGGAAGCACAAGCGTCCGATGTTCCAGTGGTTGCTTCTGATATTCCTGGATTGACTGAAGTTGTAAATTGGGGGAATGCGCTGCTGTTTCCTGTGAAAAATTCTACACTGCTGGCGTGTCAAATTTCAGCATTGGAACATAGTAAAGCATTGCGCAACCGATTGGTAAAATATGGTCGTGCTAATATTAAGCGTTTCGAGAAAGATGTAATTTTGCAGAGACTTAATCAAATTTATCTTTGTTATGCTGATTAAATGCTGCTTTTTGAAAATAATTCTAAATCATCGAGAATTGAAGGCTGCTTTATCAAATATGTGAATGTAAATCGGCACAAATATTTATGTCTGCATAAAAAGCGTGCTATCCAATAATACGGATGTAGTATTAATGCCTTGTATGAATAAGGCAATTCTTTTTTTAATTTGTTTAGGTATTCTTTCAATTTTTTCTTATTCAGAAACCGCAGAGTTATAATTTCTCTTATAAGGTTGCGCAGCAGCATCTTTTTTTTCCATTTGGAAAGTTGGTTGTCGGATAGATTTGTATTGCTTTTTGCAAAAGAAGATACTGATGTTATATATTTTAAATTGTTCAGCAGTCGGTCAACATTGATAGAACGGCTTTCATTATTGGAATGCCGCCTCCATATTCCTACGTGACGATTAATAAAACCGATTTTGTTGTTAATGCAAAGCCGCAGAATTGATTCCCAGTCACTTGAAATAATGTTGATGGAATAAAAATTTAGTTTAATAGCATCAGTTCTTTTGTAGAAACATGTCAAATGCGGAATTGTATGTCCTTTGGGAAAATCGATAAAGAATTTGTTCCCGTCAATTAGTTGTGGCAGATTTTCATTAACTTTGTCGTAAACAATTTTATTGTTTTTCTCAAAGTAAGTTCCTTGTCTGGCAAATACGAGCTTTATATCCGGATATTTTTCTGTCAATTCCACGCACGAACGAATATATGTCATATCAATCAGGAAATCATCACCGTCAAGGTTTAAAACGTATTCGCCGGTCACAATGTTTTCCAATGTATCATGGTAATTTGCAATATTTCCGAGATTTGAAGACCTTTTGACGTATTTTATGTCTCTCTCCGGCGTTTCTCGGATAATTTCTTTTACAATAGATTCGGTGTTATCGGATGAGGCATCATCGCTTATTACAATTTCTATGTTATCGTAATCTTGATTAATTACAGAAATAATCGTGTTACGGATATACTTTTCTTGATTATACGTTGGTATCATTACTGATACTTTAGGATTTTGCATTGCTGCTCCTTTATCAAATAAACAAATGATAATAACATTATAAGGTTAAGGAAAGTATTTTACAGATGTCAGCAGCTTTATTTTATCACCGACTTTGATACCTTCTTTTTCAAAAAAGCCTCTGTTCATTTCAAGCGCATACATTGCTTTTTTCTCGGAAGGTACTGTAGTTTCATCGAGAGGTTCCATTTGTTTGATGGAAACAATTTCCATTTGTACATTGAAAAAAGCAATGTCCAGTGGAATTAATGTGTTTTTCATGTAGAAGTATCTGTAATCCTCATAGCTGAAAACAAACAACATTCCGGTGTTTTCCGGCAGATATTTTCTGAACATAAGACCTTTCGAGCGTTTTTCCTGCGAATTCGCTACTTCTACAGTATAAATTTTTCCATTTATTTCTATTTTTGCCTTAGTTTCATTTTTGCATGACACGAGCATAATAAGCAGCATTAATAACAGAGCAGTTTTTTTTAACATTAATTTGCCTTTTTCTTTTGCAGAATCGTTTTGCCGTAATTGTAAGTTTTGGCTTTTTATGGTATGGGTTCATATATGAAAAAGATAAAAAAATCAAGTTACATCATTATATATTTGCTGCTGATTATCAGTTGTAAAAGTGTTCAATTCGGAAATGCAGTCGAAACTCTTGATTTTGAAACGGCTGAAGAAGAGCATGAAGTCATTGAAAAAATAGAAATTCCGTATAAAGCTTTTATAAACGTGTTTCCGGTAAAAGGCAATGTGCTGCATATTCTTGGCAGCGTTGCAGCTCCGGACGGACGGCTTTTTCTTGTGATTAATTTTCCGCATTTGGGCATATTGACAAGCAATGACGGTGGAAAAACTTTTTCTCATTCACTTTTTTACAGTGATTACTTTATTTTTTATGACTATGAAAATGAAGATAGCGAGAGATCGCGCAAGTCGGTTCGTCGTGATATAAGCGTGCATTCGGCGTTTGCGGCTGACGGGAAAATTGCGCTTAGTGTCGGACCATTTTTGTTTTTGTCGCAGGATAACGGCGCAACTTGGAAAAAAAGCACACCTTTTTACAACCTTGACACGTCTTTTATTCGTAAAGTTTTATGTGATGATTCCGGCAGACTTTATTTGTTTACCGACAACAAGGCAGCATACAGTGACAACTGGGGGAAAAAGTGGGTTTCGTCCTCTTTTAAGCCAAACGATGAAAAGCTCAAGAAGTTTCAGTTTGTAGATGCTATCCTTTGTGACGGCGGACTTTATGTTTCCTACATAAACAAACACGAGAAAATATCAAAACTGTATGAGAAGAGCTTTAAAGTTTTTTCCGGGAAAACATCTTTTTCCGAAGAAAAACTGGATTTTTCCGAGAGCGGCGTATTTTCAGTTTCAGCGGATTTAAAACAAGCCGTTTCGTTAAACTTGCCGCCGGTTATATTTATTTCGGAACAGAAAGGGATTTCACCTTTTGACTTTGCGCTTGAAGATTTGCAACTGGAAGATAATTTCAAAAAAACATTCTTTTACAAGACAGGTTCTTTAAAAGATGGAAAAAACAGTGCAGCTTATTTTACGCAGCGGCTTAGTGAATTGGATTCGGAAAAACTTTTTGGGCAAATCAGCGAACAAAATGCAATTAATATTACAGCAAAGTCTGCAATATTTATTACAACCGGTGGTTGGAAAGTCGTGCCGTTGACACAGGCGGAAAGTGCGGCTGCGGCGAAGAAACGTCAGCTGAATGACAGTTCTTTTATCATTGACGGAACCGGGATTTCAAAAGATGATTATCAGTTTTCTTACAGCACTGCACCGCTGAATCAAATACGCAATTTTTCCGGCGGATATTTGCGGGAAACAGAGGTCGTGACAACTCCTGATGAAAACGGGAATTATTACCGTGCTAAGCTGCGGCGTGAGTTTTTATCCGGATTATTTAATGAGGTTATGAAAAAGAAATGGAAACGTGACAATTCAAACGCTTTTTTTTATAAGGATGAAAAAAGCTACAATTTTCAGATAGATAAGTTGTATAAGAAATTTCCGTTTACTTTGGAAAAAGTTACTTCTGCCGGTGAAGTAACGGAAATTTTCAGTTCTGAAATGCTGGAGCTTAAAATTTCACCAAAATCGAAAATGAATCGCTGGTTTTGGTATAAAAATATTGATAAAAAACGCCAGTTTAAACTGGAAGTGCTTGTGGGAACAGGCGATGAACCTGATATGTTGTGTGTTCCGTCCGGTCTGGAACTATTTAACAACGGACTTCTTCTGGAAATTTCGTATTTTTATCACAATAATTGTTATCGTGAATTGTTTATGCTCAATCTTCCGGAAACAAGCGATTCCTTGTAATTAAAAATGAAAACTTTCATGAAAATTTGGAGAACAAATTTTGAAATCTATAGAAAAAAAAGCTCCCAAACTAAGAATTATAGAAAAAGAGGAGCATCAAATTGATTCGCAGAGAATCAGTAAAAATGCTGTTTGGGTAATAGAACAGCTTAAAACGGCAGGTTACGATGCTTACATTGTCGGCGGAGCTGTCAGAGATTTATTGACAGGACGTGAACCTAAAGATTTTGATGTGGTTACCGATGCAACTCCGAGTCAAGTCCGCAGAATATTCAGAAATTCTCGTGTTATCGGAAGACGTTTTAGGTTGGTGCATATTTACTTCAACGATATGATTATTGAAACATCAACATTTCGTGCCGATCCGTCGGAAGCTCGTGATGAAATTATGATTCGGCGTGACAATGAGTACGGAACGATTGAAGATGATGTTACTCACCGTGATTTCAGTTTTAACGCTTTGTACTATGACCCGGTAAATGAGGTAATTCTTGATTATGTTTCAGGTTACGAAGATATTCGCAGCGGAATTATAAAGACGTTGAAAAAAGAGAATATCAGCTTTTTGGAAGACCCGGTCAGAATGTTGCGTGCCGTAAAATATTCAACACTTCTCGGATTTACGCTGCCGGAAGATATGATTCGCCACATAAAAAAATATGCGAAAGAAATATCAAAATGTTCCAAAAATAGGCTTTATGAGGAAATCAATAAGATTTTGAAGAGCGCAAAAGCAGCTGCTATTTTTGAAATGTTGTATGAATGCAGACTGCTGAAATATTTAATCCCATTTTTGTATAAAGAACTGGACGGAAAATTCCGCAGCAGAATTTTAAGTGACATAAGAATGGTTGATGATTTGCCTAAGGATAAAGAAAAGTTTGAATACGAAACATATTGGGCAATGGCATTATTTGCCGGAATGAACAATTCGTCAAAATTAGAAAGAAGTTTGGCTATGGAACTAAAAAGTGATTCAAATAACAAGAGAAATATTCCGAACCAGCCGCTGAATCGTCCTTACCTTGATGCATGCCGTGCTTATGTGGAAGAGCGACTTTTATCTCTTAATATTCCTAAGAAAAACTGTGAAGATATAGGCAAGGCTTTTTATATCTACAAGAAATACGGCAGCTGGGATATGGCAGACAAACTGAAACAATTTAAATTTCAATACGCATTTGCGATTGCAGCTTATTATTTTGACTTTTTTTGTACGGACTTGCGATTGATTGATTACGTAAAATCTTTGAATCTGCGGAAGAAAAATACTGTCTATGAAGCTTGTGGAAAGCGCAGGAAGAAAAAGAAAACCGTAAACCGGCAGCATTGCAGAAAAGTTGTTATGACAAAAAAAATGGCAGAAGGAGAAAATAAAGATGGCTGAAAAAGTTTTGATTACCGGAGGTGCCGGTTTTCTCGGAATAAACCTTGTGCGCTATCTGCTTGCGCACGGTTATGAAGTTATCAGTTATGATATTGCGGATTTTGATTATTCGGAGCGAAGCAGAATTACGGAAATAAAAGATGATGTTAGGAATCGTGACGGCGTAAAGAAAGCAATGCAAGGCGTTGATTACGTTGTTCATGCAGCAGCGGCTTTGCCTTTGTACAAAAAGGCTGATATTTACTCTACGGATGTAGACGGCTGCCGTAATGTTTTGGAAGAAGCCAAAGCTGCCGGCGTTAAGCGTTACATACAGATTTCATCAACATCGGTTTACGGAATTCCAGATCATCATCCATTGACCGAAACAGACAGGCTGCAGGGCGTTGGTCATTACGGCACTGCGAAAATTATGGCTGAAAAACTTTGCGAAGAAGCGCGTTCTGACGGAATGAGTATTACAATTTTGCGCCCTAAATCTTTTATAGGTCCGGAGCGGCTCGGCGTTTTCGCACTTTTTTACGACTGGGCAAAATCAGGTAAAGGCTTTCCGGTATTGGGAAGCGGCAATAATCTTTACCAATTTCTTGACGTAGATGATTTGTGCGACGCTATTCTTCTTTGTATGACTGTTGATAAAAGCAAAGTAAATGATGTTTTTAATATAGGTGCCGAAGTGTACGGAACAATGCGTGAAGATTATCAAGCTGTACTTGATGAAGCTGGATTCGGCAAAAAGATAGTCGGTTTTCCGGCAGCACCTGCGATTGCCGTTCTGCGCATTTTGGAATTATTTCATTTATCACCACTTTACAAATGGGTTTATGAAACGGCATCAAAAGAATCTTTTGTTTCCATCGACAAAGCTAAAAATGTTTTGGGATACGCGCCTAAGTATTCCAACAAAGATGCTTTGCTGCGAAATTATCACTGGTATCTTGATAATTTGGAAACATTTGAAGGTAAAAGCGGAATTTCTCATCGTGTACCTTGGAAGCAGGGAATACTGAAATTATTAAAACTTTTTTTCTGAATACATTTTTGTAAAAAACTGGAGTTGCTATGAGTGAAAAACGAATTCTTACTATTCAAGATATTTCTTGTGTCGGACAATGTTCATTAACGGTTGCACTGCCGATTCTTTCTGCTTTCGGACTGGAAACTGCAATACTGCCGAGTGCGGTTTTGTCTACGCATACAGGCGGATTTACCGGTTACACATTCAGAGATTTAACAGAAGATATTCCGGCGATTGCTGCGCATTGGAAAAAAGAAAATCTGAAATTCGATGCATTTTATACCGGCTATGTCGGAAGCAAAAAGCAGCTGGAATATATTTCTGACATTATAAAAACTTTGGGTACCGACAACGCCGTTACGATTATAGATCCGGTAATGGGTGACAACGGTAAGTTATATACCGGATTTGACGAAGATTTTGCGGCTGAAATGGCAAAATTTTGCAGTCTTGCTGATGTTATTTTGCCTAATTTTACAGAGGCGGCGTTCTTGCTGAAAGAGCCGTTTGTTCAGACAGGCGAGTATGACGAAACTTACGTTGAAGGTATGCTGAAACGACTTGCGGCTTTAGGTGCAAAAAATGTTGTGCTTACCGGAGTTTCGTTTGATAAATCAAAGCTAGGCGTAGCTGTTTATGATGGCAAAAATGTTCGCTATGATTTCAATGATTATCTGCCTGTTGCAATGCACGGAACAGGAGATGTATTTGCGTCGGCATTTACAGGCGCATTGGTAAGCGGAAAAGATATTTATGAAGCTGCGGCATTGGCTGCAGATTTTGTAGTGGACTCGATAAAATCTACCGAAGAAACTCATAAATACGGTGTGCGTTTTGAAAAGGCACTTCACACATTGAAGTAAGATTGTGTCATTTCTATAAAGCGAAGAGAAATTATTGGTGCAGTCTAATAAGTTGAAAATGCGGTGGTTGAGCAAGCCAAAAACTTTAGTTTTGGGTTATGTCGAAACCACCATATTAGTGCTCTTGGTCATTTCGACAGATACTCAATGACCTCTAGGACTTAAACTTATTAGACTGCCCATTTTTTTGCAATTAAATATTTGATATTCTTATTTGAAATATTCCAAAACGGTGTAAAATATTTGAAGTAAATACAGGTAAATATAAATTTCACCAATATTAGGTGGTGAAAATGAAAAGAATATTATTACAACTTTTAATTGTATTTACTGGTGCAATTTACCTGAATGCGGCTCCAGTATCTCTTTATGTCGGTAGTTCGACAAGTTTCTGTTTTCCTATTATAAAAGCAGATGTACCGGCAGCATTGACATCGCCCGGATTTGCCGGAACTACGGAAGTCGGTGTGGATGTACTTGGTTGGCAATTCGGTGGATTATTCAGCGGTTCATTGTGGTGGAAAGGTGAAAGCGATAATGCACTTATGAAAAATTTTATGTCAATTCAGCTTGGTTTAGCTGTCAGCAAAGAATTTGACAGTGCGTCGATTCCGATATTTCCCGATTGGCTTGGATTTCATCCTACAGTTTCAGCCCGTTATGGAATATTTCACACAGAGCATTACAGAACTTCTTTGGAAAAACAGAATGGCAGTTATCATAACAACTGGGATCAAGTACTTTTTATTAATACAGGTCTGTTTGTTGATTTTTACCCCGGAAATTACGCTGCATTGTTTGTGGGGGCAGATGTTACAGGTTGGTATGATGAAAGTTCAGCCTCTGTCATTTTTGCTCCGTTGATTACAACAGGTGTGAAAGTTCATCCGAACAGAGCAAAGCATTTAAATGAAAAAAAACGTGTTTTGAGAAAAAAGAAGAAAGAGACAGCAGTAAAAATATCTGAGAAGTTGGAAGCAAATCTTGTTATAACTGATGATTACTTTGAAGATAAAGATTTTGTTGTGCAGTTTGAGTTATCTGCTGGCTTTCCGAAAAATGCAGTATGCAAAAATTGGAAGATTGAAGTATTTGATTCGGATAATCAACTTTTTTTTAGTACAGGTGCTGATTCTGAAATTCCTCCGACAGTTCAATGGGATGGAATGGGGAATAACGCAATATTTCCGTATCCAAACAGTGAATATTCATGCAAGTTTACGGTAATGGATAATATGGGCAATACAGCAGAAGATACTAAAGTTTTGTACACTGCTTTAAAAGTAAAAAAATTGGGTGGCAATCTGATGAAGCTTGAAGTTCCTCCGATTATTTTTTCTGCTGACCATTGGTCTTTGGATGATGTATCACCAAAGCAAAAAATTAAGAATGAAAAAATATTAGACAGTATTGCACACTTTTTAACAGAATCTCCATATCAACATATTTACATAATCGGTCATGCCAATAATGTTCGTCATTTGGAAGAAGATGAAGAAACTTTGTGGATTCCGCTTTCCAAAGCACGTACTGCCGAAGTACGAAAAGCGTTAGTCGAGCGTGGTGTGGATGCAGATAAAATTTCAACAGAAGCCAAAGGCGGGCGAGTGCCGATTTCTACAAATAAATTTGAAGCTTGGAGAAACCGCAGAATTGAATTCATTATAGAAGCAATTCCAGAAGGAGGTACAAATGAAAAATAATTTAGTTTTATTGCTTTTAGTATTGGTATTGGGTGCATGTTCAAACTTATTTGATGATTCTAAAAATGATAAGAATATTATAACTGTAACTTTTGAAGCAAACGGCGGAAGCGGAAACATGACAAATCAAACTTTTACAAGTGGCGTGTCGGCAACTTTGCAACCAAATACGTTTACACGCAGCGGCTATGCTTTTGTTGGTTGGAAATTATCTGCCGCCATTGACAAAATCGATTACGAAGATGAGCAGAAAGTTACATTTACAGTTGGGCAGCCGCCGCTGTCAGCCGGAGAAACAAATTTGGTTTTGTTTGCGTCTTGGCGTGAAGAGCTTGTAGATGAAAATATTACAGTGACTTTTGAAGCAAACGGCGGAAGCGGAAACATGACAAATCAAACTTTTACAAGCGGCGTATCGGCAACTTTGCAGCCAAATACATTTACACGCAGCGGCTACACTTTTGTTGGTTGGAAATTATCTGCCGCCATTGACAAAATCGATTACGAAGATGAGCAGAAAGTTACATTTACAATTGGGCAGCCGCCACTGTCAGCCGGAGAAACAAATTTGGTTTTGTTTGCGTCTTGGCGTGAAGAGCCTGTAGATGAAAATATTACTGTAACTTTTGAAGCAAACAGCGGAAGCGGAAACATGACAAATCAGACTTTTACAAGTGGCGTGCCGGCAACTTTGCCACCAAATACATTTACACGCAGCGGCTATAGGTTCATAGGTTGGGCAGAAAGTTCATCAGGCGAGGCGGTTTATCAAGATTGCGCAAATTATACGGCAGGTGACAATGATGTTACGCTTTATGCAAAATGGCAGTATAACTTTTTAGTCCCCGATATTGACAAATTAAGTCTTTATAAAGGTGATACTATTATTGAAAATGTGGAACTTGCGGACTATTTTGATCAAGTTGCAGATGATGAGGGTAATTTGTATTTTTCTTATAAAGAAGCAACTGCGGATGAAATTGTTATTGCAAAGTATGATGGAAAATTACCTACTGATTTCTATACATTTCCCGTCGATACTGTTTTACGTGTACGATTGGACTATAATGATTCAAAACTGTACTTGGCAACAAATAATGCGGTTTATGATATTACAAACAAAACTTTGCAAGAAATATATGATGCTAAAATGGATGAAAGAGAAATTAAAGCATTTACAGTAAGCGGTGAAGATATTTATATTGCATTTAAGAGTGATGATGCGATAACTTATGATAAGATTAATACCATAAGCAAAATCAGTTCAACTGATGAAGTATTTCTTTATACTGAAAAAAATAAATCCAAATTATTTATTTTTGATATGAAGTTTGTTAATGGAAATCTGTACTTCCTTTTTAGTGATGGCTGTAGTTTTCTAACAGGACTAGGAAGTAGTCAGGTTGCTTTCTTTTATAAAGAAAATTGTGAAGATAGGAATGATTA
>JBNMHA010000053.1:0-15209 GCA_050872545.1 Spirochaetales bacterium
ACATCAAGCAGCGGTTTACGCAGTGGGTGAACAGGACTTACAATCTTGAGGGAAGTGCTTGGAAGGGCAGGTTTTTTAGCAGAATTATCGAGGATCTTGTCGATTTGGGGCGCGTTTTTGTGTATATCGAGGAAAATCCAGTTCGTGCCGGGCTTGCAAAACGTGCTAAGGATTACCCATTTTACGAGGTTTGGGAAGATATTGGCGAGGGAAATTACTCGCTGGATTAATAGGGACAGATTTTGACTTGCTAAAAGTGATTTGATTACAAATTAACGCATTTGAATTACTGATTTTATTCGATTGCGGTATTTTTATGCTTAGTTTTTCTTTAAGATGTTTAGAATGGAACTGTTCAATAAGTAATTTTTTCGGTGGTTTCGGCATAGCTAATATTTCGACTAGCTCAATAATCGCTATGCTTCATACTTTTGAATAGCTTCTCGTAGGCGAACTGTCTGCAAATTTATTCCTAAATGCTACTTTTAGCCTCTTATTTTCATTCTTCACGACTTATTTTTCCGAAATAAAACTCTTTTTATAAAAAATATGCTGATTATTTGTAATTCTTCTTCGCTTTGGCTGTTAGGTTTGGAGGAAATACCAATTTTGCGGATATACGGTGCAGACCCTGATTCCAATTCAGGATACAAACACAGCCCAATAGATACTGAAACAAGCTAAGGGGGGGGTATACTATTTTGGTATATAGGTCTGACACCAGTAACAATAGGCATTGTCACCAATTTTCATGTCGAGCACTAGAATAACGCGTTAAACATAAAGGGACAGACCCTGATTCCAATTCAGGATACAAACATAGTCAAACAGATACCGAAACAAACTAAAAGACAGGTTTATATACTATTTTAGTATATAAACCTGTCCCTTGTGCAATAAATTGCCGGTTTTGCGTAAAGAACAGTAATGCGTAAACGTTACTGTTCTTTAATTGGAATGTTAATAATTATTTAATTCCAAGAGCCACTGCCATTTTTATTTCTTTATTTTCGCAGTCATGCATACTTAAAATGTTGGCTTCTGCTGCTGCGTGTTTAAGTTTTACATTATAAAGTTTTTTGTATTTAGCTGATAAAATGGCAGACTTTGAAAACGGAACGGCACAAAGCGATTGTACAATAATACCGGCAAGACCGATTAGACTGCTTAATATCCACATGGTAATCGGAACAATAAGTGGGCAGGACACTAATAATATTCCGATTCCGATTCCCAGAAAAGTCGGTGTACCTACAGTGTACATAAGTCCACCACCTATTGCCATTCCTATACCGGCATTTATTAATGATTTATACTTAAACCATACATCTGATGTTTTTCTCGGATTAACATTATATTTGCTAGCAAAATCTTTTTCTGCCATAGAATATTCCTCATAATCAGATTTAAAATTTGCAGTATTTTTCTGTTCTATTTCTTGCTCGGTTTGAACAGTTTCTGAAATATCATTGGCAAATATTACTGCTGATGTAGAAAATAGTAATATTGAAATAATTGTTAAAAGTTTTTTGCTCATTTTTCTTCCTCTAAATAATTATGATTTGTTTAGTTAACTATCTTTTTACTACGATTTTTGTATAGACTTCTTGTGCTGATAAGAAATTATCATTGATAGTAACGAAATATGTATGACCGGTATTTACAGTTGCTGATAATGAAAGTTTTTTTGTAGCAGCATTAGAAGAAAGACTTGGGAAATATGTGAAAGTATTTTTTCCGGCCTTTATAGCTTCAAATCCTTCTTGGTCAACTGTGTAAAATCTTATTCCATTCCCATTTTTAACTTCCAGATCTACAAAAATTGTTGCTGATGCTGAAAGGTTTATGTCCCAACTCTGATAACTAAGTGCCGGAATTTGAACAGTCTCATCCGCAAGAATTTTTTCATCGTCTTCTTCACTGTATTCACTGCAACCCATAAACGTAAGTATAAGAGCTACAGTTGTAATAAAAGTGATTAGAATTTTTTTTGTCATAAGAATGACCTCCTGTTATAAATAATTGTCTTTTTGTAAAAAAAAAAAATAAACTGTCAATAAAAACTTGATATAGAATGATAAATTATGTTTATTGATAATGTCATTACTTTTAATCTCCTTTGTTATCTGTCTGTAGAAATACAGGCAGATTTTTTTTGCTGGGGACAGACCCTAATCCCATTCTGGGATTAGGGTCTGTCCCTCAGTGTTTACCTATATATTTTTTATAAAATCTTGCTATTTTCCTTGAAATAATTGTTAAATAAAGTAACTAATATCATTTTGTCAAAATCAGATATTTGATAATATTTTAAAGTATTAAGAGGCGTATAAAATGTTTCCCATTATATTATGTTCGATTATTGTCGGTCTTTTTTTTATTTTGACGACAGTGATATTTTCCAAAGCGAGAAGCAAAAAAAATATTAGCAATTTAAAAGAAAAAGCTGATAAAGCAGAAAAAGAAAATGCTTTGTTGGCAATTGATGATTTACGAAAGATAATAAAAGCTCAGCCTTATGATTATGAGACGAGAAAGAAGCTTATAGATTTATATTTTCAGCAGAAAATGTATCTTCCGGCTGTAAGAGAGTGTATGTTTTTGGTTGACGCATGTGCTACGGGAGCTGATGTTGACGAACTTCTTTACACGAGAAAAATCGGTGAGGGATACTTTTTTCTGAAAAATTATGAAGAAGCAAAGAAATATTTTTTAATTGCCAGAAAACTTTCCAAGAACACGGATTTCCAATCAAGTTTTTATTTGGGGAAGATAGAATTTGAAAATCAAAATAACGACAAGGCTATCTATTTCCTTAATGAAGCAATGAAAATTGATTCTAATAATCTTGAATTGATACGTTTAAAAGGCGTTTTGAGTTTTAATATAGGTTCATATCGGGAGGCTAGCCTTGCAATGGGAAAAATAGTTGCGGCAAATCCCGGTGACACAGAAGCGATTTATTATTTAGGAATGTCTCTTTTCAGAGTTAATAAATTTGTCGATGCGGTGAAATATCTTTCAATGGTAAGAAATGTTGCGCAGTATCAAATTGATGTAGAATATACTCTTGCAACTATTTATAAGAAAAAAGGTGATTTGCCTAAGGCTGTAGAGGTTCTTTCGGAAGTTATTGACAGTGTTAAAAAAGGTACGATTGCCAATTTTCCGCCGAGCAAAGCGTGTGATATTTATTATCTTTTGGGAGATTGTTATGCCGCTTCGAGGGAAACAAATAATGCTTTGGCAGCTTTTCAGGAAGTAGTAAATATTAATCCACGTTATAAAGATGCATCATTCAGAGTAGAACATTGTTCACAGTTGTCGAAAAATACTTTGCTGGAGCGTTTTTTAGCCGGAACAGTTAATGATTTTACTTCTATATGCAAGATGTTTGTTAAATATTACATTGCGAAATATTCTCATATAAGAGGTGCGGTTAAGTTTTTTTCCGCAGATATAAATTCTCGTGGAGAAATGGAAATCAGAGCGGAAGTTTCCAGCGGAAAATATGCGACTGTTGTTTATTTTATATTTTTCCGTACTAATTCTACAATCGGCGATTTTACATTAAGAAGTGTTTATAATATGCTTAAAGAGGAAAAGGTTGATAAAGGAGTTTGCGTTACTGCCGGAAATTTCAGTGATACCGCAGTTACATTTATGGAATCGCGAATGCTCGATGGTGTTGATAAGAACCAGTTGTCACAGATTCTGCAGGAAATGACACCTTTAATACATAAAAAAAGCACATAACAAAGCAAAATGCCTCTGAAATTAAGTTGTTATAACTTAGTTTTCAGGGGCATTTTAATTTACAGTTCTTACAAAGGAAGATTATCGATTTAAGTCACAGAATGATAATTTTTCAGTGGCTTATTTATTATCAGTATCGCTGTCTTTCTTTTCTTCACTGTTTTTTGTCAAAGTGTAAACATAGATGGAAACGATAGAAACATCCGACGGTCTGATACCGGGAATACGAGAAAGCTGTCCGATGTTTTGCGGACGTACAGCTTCAAGCCGTTCTTTGCTTTCTTTTGGTAGTCCGCTGATTTTACTGTAATCAATGTCATCAGGAATTTGTCTGGAAGCTTGTTTTCTTGTTTTCTCAATGGCACGTTCCTGCCTGTTTATATAACCTTCATACTTAATTTCTACAGCAGCAGTTTGAAATGCAGCCTTGCTTGTCTGCGGATGATGTTCGGAATAAACTTCGTATGCTTTTACAAGATCTGTCTGTGGATGTTTAATATATTGTTCCCAGTTAGAGCCTTTTTTTACCGTATCGATATTTATTTTCTGCAAATCTGCTTCTTCAAGTTTTGTGTTGATAATATTTTCTCTTATCTGTTCGACTTCCTGATGTTTTTTTTCGTAAAAAAGGCGGTCTTGTTCCGAAACAAAACCATATTGTATCGCATACTTTGAAAGTCTGGCATCTGCATTATCCTGACGAAGCTGCAGTCTGTACTCGGCACGTGAAGTAAACATTCTGTACGGCTCTTCTGCTCCGTGTGTAACCAGATCGTCGATCATTACACCTAAGTATGCTTCATCACGACTTAAAATCAGTGGAGGAGTTTTTTCTACATACAGACATGCGTTGATTCCCGCCATACAACCTTGTGCTGCAGCTTCTTCATATCCGGAAGTTCCGTTAGTTTGTCCGGCAATGAACAATCCGGCGATAAGTTTTGTTTCCATTGAAGGTTTTAATTGTATAGGATTCAAATAATCGTATTCTACAGCGTATGCAGGACGCATAATTTCTATATTCTCAAAACCTTTTATTGAAGTAAGGAACTCATATTGCACATCTTCTGGCATTGATGATGAACATCCGTTTAAGTAAAGTTCGTCTGTGTAAAGACCTTCCGGTTCAATGTAAATTTGATGTCTGTCTCGTTCCGGAAATTTTTTAACTTTATCTTCTAATGAAGGGCAGTATCTTGGTCCGATTCCTTTGATTCTTCCGCTGAAAAGTGGTGAACGATGGAAGTTGTTTCGTAAAATTTCATGAGTTTTTTCATTAGTATATGTAACGTAACATGGAATGTTAGGGCGTTTGACTGGTTCTTCATTGTAGTTTGAAAAACGGTAATCCATTGGGTCGCCGGGGTATATTTCCAATTGTGAAAAATCTATGCTTCTTTTTGCCACGCGTGCCGGTGTTCCTGTTTTCAACCTGCCTAAAGTAAATCCTAATTTTTTAAGATTGTCCGATAAGCCTAGTGCCGACAGTTCGCCCAATCTGCCGTGCAGACCGCTGTATTCACCTATGTGAATTTTACCTTCCATAAAAGTTCCTGTTGTAAGAACTACGGCTTTTGCAGAAATTTTATTGCCGCGCTCGGTTATTACACCGGTAATTTTTCCGTTTTCTGTTATCAGATCGGTCACTGTATCCATAAAAAGGTCAAGCGTTTTTTGCTGTTCAAGCGTTTTCTTCATTATAATATGATAATCAAGCTTATCAGCCTGTGCTCTCATAGCCTGAACTGCCGGACCTTTTTTTGTATTAAGCATTTTGAATTGTATCATAGTTTGGTCTATTACTTTTCCCATGATACCGCCTAATGCGTCAAGTTCCCGCACAAGATGTCCTTTTCCTATGCCGCCTATGGACGGATTGCAGCTCATTTTTGCAACGAAGTCCAGATTTTGACTTATCAAAATAGTTTTGTAACCGCGCTGAGAAGCAATGTACGCCGCTTCACAGCCTGCATGTCCGGCACCGACAACTACAATATCATAATCTCTGTACAACATCTTGTTCCAATCCTTTTTTGATGGGCGTTATACTCTAAGCATATAAAATTGTCAATTTTGGCAAATATTACGATTCGGCATTAATTATCGAATGAAAATGACTTTATTTTTCCGAAAAAGAAAGAATTATTATTTTACGCTTGTTTTTTCAGAAAAATGTATATAATTCACTTCTATATTGATGTACAGATAAAAATTAAGGAGTAAACAGTATGGGTTACAAGATTTCAGATGATGATATTAACCGATTAGTTAATGCAGAACATTATGATCCTTTTTGTGTTTTGGGGTATCATGTAAATTCTTCCGGAGACAAAGCTTTAATCAGAGCATTTCTTCCTAAAGCTAAGGAAATTTCTGTTGTATTCGATGACGGAAAATCTATCAGTATGGAAAAAATACATGAAGACGGTTTGTTCCAGTGTGATGTAAAACCTTTAAAGAAAGTAAGTTATGTATTTAAGATTACTAATCATGAAGGATATAGTTGGGAGCAGAAAGATCCATATATTTATCCTGTAATTTTTACGGATTTTGAACTTCATCTGTTCAGTGAAGGTAATTTTTATGATTCATATATGCGTTTAGGTGCACATCCAATGGAAGTTAATGGTGTAAAAGGTGTTTATTTTTCAGTGTGGGCACCTAATGCCAAACGTGTTAGTGTTATCGGACCTTTTAATGATTGGGATGGCAGAGTCAATCCTATGAGAAATTTAGGAAATGCTGGAGTTTGGGAACTTTTTATTCCGGATTTGGTGGAAGGTGAATTATATAAATTTGAAATTAAATCAAATACTGGCGCATTGCTGAAAAAAGCCGATCCTTATGCATTCAGAAGTGAATTAAGACCTAACACTGCAAGTATAGTTCATGATTTCAATAAAAATAATTGGCATGATTCTGAATATATGAAGGCTCGTGATGCTGGCAATAATCTCGATAAACCTGTTTCTATTTACGAACTTCATCCGGGCAGCTGGAAGCGCAAAAACGGAACAGAATTTCTTACATACCGTGATTTTGCTGTAGACCTTGTAAATTATGTTAAGGAAATGGGGTATACGCATATTGAGCTGATGGGAGTGGCAGAACATCCGTTTGACGGTTCTTGGGGTTATCAGGTAACAGGATATTATGCGCCTACAAGCCGCTTTGGAAGCCCGAACGACTTTGCGTATTTTGTAGATGTATGTCACCAGAATAATATTGGTGTAATTATGGACTGGGTTCCGGCACATTTCCCGACAGATGATTTTGGCTTAGCACGGTTTGACGGTACGGCTCTTTATGAACATGCAGACCCAAGAAAAGGTTTCCATAAAGATTGGACTACTTACATTTTTAACTATGGTCGTAATGAAGTCCGCAACTTTTTGATTTCCAATGCACTTTATTGGTTGAATATGTACCACATTGATGGACTGCGTGTAGATGCGGTAGCTTCAATGCTGTATCTTGATTATGCAAGAGAAGCCGGAGAATGGATTCCGAATGAATACGGCGGCAATGAAAATCTTGAAGCGGTTCATTTCATAAAAACTTTGAATGAAAAGGTTTATGAAAAATTCCCGGGCGTTTATATGATTGCAGAAGAATCTACCGCTTGGGCAGGAGTTTCTCGTCCTACTTACTGCGGCGGGTTAGGCTTTGGTTTGAAATGGAACATGGGCTGGATGAATGACTTTCTGAGATACATTGAAAAAGATCCTGTTTACAGAAAATATCATCATAATGAGCTGACTTTCTCAATGATTTATGCTTTCAACGAAAACTTTGTCCTTGTTCTTTCACATGATGAGGTTGTTCACGGCAAAAAATCAATGCTTAACAAAATGCCGGGCGATGATTGGCAGAAGTTTGCGAATTTACGTTTGACAATGGGATTTATGTTTACTCATCCGGGTAAAAAACTCAACTTCATGGGAACGGAATTCGGTCAGTGGAATGAATGGAATTACGAGCAAAGCTTGGATTGGCATCTGCTGCAGTGGGAACGTCACAAACAACTTCAGCATTATTTTAAGGAATTAAATACTCTTTACAGAGAAAATCCGGCATTATATCAAAAAGATTTTACCGGAGACGGATTTCAGTGGGTCAACTGCAATGATTGGGAAGGTTGTTTGATTTCTTTCCTTAGAAAAGGAAAAAATGTAGATGATACTTTGCTTGTTGTTGCTAACTTTACGCCGGTTGTACGTTATGACTACCGTGTAGGTGTGCCTTTTACAGGTGAATGGAAAGAAATATTTAACTCAGATGCAATGGAATTCGGCGGTAGCGGAGTAGGCAATGCCGGAAGTGCTTGGTCTGAAGATTTACCTTGGGATTACCAAAATGCTTCTGTAAAGCTGACAATTCCGCCATTGGGAGTTTTAGTATTTAAATTGGCAAAATAATTTTCAAGTAAAGCCAAATATGCTATATATGCACACAACGATTTACTTGTGCATTTTGGGCTGTCCAATAATACAGAATAGTAATTCTATTTTTTGGGCAGCCTTATTTTTTGAAAAACAAATGGAGAGTAGTGCATGAAAAGATTTTTAATTACTTGTTTTTTATTTACTGCGATGTTGTCTTATTCGGCTAATATCAAGTTGGAGCGTATCGGTATTATCAATTTGAAAAAAGTTGTGGAGGTTTGCTTTCAGGGAAAATCTCCGGCAGTGAAGCAGTTAATGAATGAAAAAGAAAAATTTCAAAATGATTTGGATGCGATAAAAATTAAGATTCAGGCTCAGCAGGATTTGCTAGAAAATGAGACTGATGAAAAAAAGAAAGCTGCTGCAGAAAAGAAAATCAAAGAATTGAGAGAGCAGTATACTAATTTTTATCGTAAAAAAATGGCTGAAATAGAACGAAAGGAAAATTCTATTCAAGCACCTTTGTATGAAGAAATTTATGATATTGTACGCCGAATTGCTGAAATGGAAGGTTTTTCTATTATCTTAAAAGATAATGCGGATAATCTTTTTTATTACAACACGGAATCAGATATTACAGAAAAAGTAATCGAATATTTCAATAGAAATTCGTAATTGGTTGAGTTTTCTTTATTAATTTCAAATAATTTTCAGACCGTTTTGGTGTTATAACCGGACGGTCTTTTTTTATGCTTTCAGTAAAACAAATTGTAAATGAGATAGAAATCGGCAGTCCGGAAATGACGTTGCAATAAGCCGCAATTTTTTGCCGGACAACCGATAGTTTTTTGTGACTACATCCAAGCTGTACCTTTTATGTTAAAACAACCGTTCAGCCATTGCGTAAAACGCTGCTTGATGTATCCTATAATTACTGAAATATTTTCATTATTTTCCGGATAAAATTCCATCTGAAAATATGACTCGGTAATGTTTGTATTTTTAACTGTAATTTTAAATTTATGCATTGCGTCATCAATGATTGATTGTAGCTTTGATTTTACTTCGTCATTTATAAAATCTTTTACTCCATGATGGAAAAAGCTGCTTACATGACAGCATACTTCATCTTTTGTTGCTTCCGTTTTTGTCATTAAAACTCCTTTGTTATTTGCAGTCTTAAATGCAAGAAAAAAACATTTAAGACTGCTGTATTTATTTATTTTGCAGCGGTTGCTGAATTTTTAAGGATACATTCATCATAAATTGTTTTTGAACTGAAATCCTCATAGTAAATATTAGTATCGGTATCAGGGTTTGTTCTGAAAATATATGCGATATTTTCTTTATAAGGAATATAAAGCTCACTATATTTTCTTTCCCAATTTTTTTGTTTTGCGGTACTTAATTCAATGTAATCAAGCCGATCGATAACATCATCACTTGTATCTACAAGAACAATATGACAACCGTTTGTTCCGAAATCAAGTTTTCCAGCACCTTTTAAACAAATATCTGAACTGACATCACCTTTCCAAACATCCGGCTTGTATCCTTCTCTTGTCAATAATAAATATTGTTTGCCTTTTATAGTTGTATTTTCCGGAATATCAAAAGTTGATTTGTATGAATCTGAATCATTTTGGGTATTAAATGCGGCTTTTTTGATTTTCCAGCTGCTGATATTGACATCTTTTTCTGTTTGGTTGTACAGAATTGCAAATTTGTTGTTAGGATCGGATGTTACTTTTCCGCCGCTGCCGACTTCTTTTCCTCGTATGCCGATTCCGTAAATTACAACATGCAGGTCATCGGTTTGTTTTTCATTCATTGAAGTTTCAGTTTGTTTTGTTTCTGTAGAAGTTTTATTATTTTCTGTAGTTGTGTTGGTGTCTGATGCGGCATTAGGTTTTGTTCCGGTATCAGATTCTGATGTCGTGTCGGTGTCTTGCATTGTGCATGAAAATGTTGCAAGTGCAAATGTTAATGTGAAAGTTGCCATAAAAAATTTAAAAAATGTCTTCTTTGTCATGGTATTAAATCCTTTGGTATAAATATTTTTTGAAAGCTTTCACTCTTCTATAATGCGAATTTGTGTTAAAAGTGCTTACAAAATTTGGAAAAAAAGTTAATTTTTTTTTCGAAAAGTGATGAAACATCGATAAAATGGGGTTTCACGTTGTATTTTTATGATGAAAAAATATGATAAATCTGCATTAATTTGATAGAAAACGGAGTTTTTGATAATGAAAAAAATTATTTTGTTTGCAATTTTGGCTTTTAGTTTCTTTCTTGCGGCTTGTGAAAATGAACCGCCGAGCATTAGAAATCCTATTTACAATATTGTTGTTTATGAGGACGGGAGTTATCTCGGAAATAAAGGTGGCGTTTTTTTATCGGTTCATTTTATATTGTATGATGAAAACGGTCATGAAGACATTGAAAATATTCGCCTTATAAATACTGATTACGGATATTGCTGGAATCTAAAAAATGAAGATTTGGAAATGACAAAATGGGGCGATGATGTTTATTATGGTTATTCATTTTTCGAATATGATAATGCTCAGTCCGTGCTTTTGGGAAATTATATAATTCGTGTGTACGATAAAGTCGGAAATGCTGCTGATTCGGGAATTTTAGTGGAATTGGATAATTATTCCAGCAATGTTTATAAGCCGGTTTTTCCCGAATATGAAATATCAGTAAAAGATAATAAAAAAGAAGTGGAAATAAAAAAAATGAAATACCTTTCGTGCGAAGTAAAATTTCCGCGAAATCTTGATTTATATAAAAATTCCAGAAAAAAATTTGAAGCTGCAGAACGAATTATTTTGCCTGAAAAGAGTTTGGAGCCGAATACTCTCATTTCTTTTAGGATAAATGCGGAACCGGACGGAAAATTGATTTATTTTCTTAAAAATTTTAGAGTGCCTAATGAAACTAAATGATTTTGAATGTTTAACTTGCAAATAATTTTAACTTTTAGTAAAGAAAACGCTTTGTTATGAAAGGAGACGGCTATGGCTTATAAGCTGGTGAAAGGTGAATTTCTGATAAAATGCAATTGCGATGAATGTTCTTACAGCAATAAATTTGAAATTACAGACGGATTCTACGGTGAGACCGAAAACGATGTTTTATTGGCGGCTGGCGAGCAAGCCAGAATGGCGGCGCTGCTTGAACATCGAAAAGATTCGCCGGAGCATGTTCTTGAAAATATGGTTGTGGAAAAAAGCAGCGGAATTTATGAATTTGTACCGTTCCAAAAACTTCTGCATTCGGAGCAAAGTGAGGGTGTAAAGTATAAAACGTATAAAAAAGGCGATGTGGTTATTGCCAATGACGAACTTTTTTACGGACTTTGCGAAGTGGTAAAAGGAACAGCCAGTATTTGCCGAGCAAAAGTTCTTACTCTTAAACCGGGAGAAGTGTTTGGTTTATCTGAATTGTGCGTAAATCAAGTACGCAGCGGAGATTTGGTCGCTGATGAAGATGATACGATGATTGCTTTTTATAATATGCGGGAGTTATTCAGAACAGATTTGAAAAAATGTCTCGATCTTTACCATGCGTCAGTTCAAAATATTTTTGCATTGATAGACCGCCTGAAAGATGAAGCTGTAATGTTGGAAAAGAAGCTTGAAGAAGCTGATATTCAAAAGAATAATATGGAAATACGTTTTGATACTTTGAAAAGTATTTTATTGGAAAAAGATGTAAAATAAGTGTTAAATTTGCGGAATAAATGACGCTTTCTGACTTTAAAACAAAGTAGGAGGCGTTTTTTTATGAAGAATTGCGTTTTGTTTTTTATTTTTTTGTTTATTTCATGTTCTGAAACCGTAATTTGGAATGTGGAATTAAAAAATTGTACATTTGAATTTCAAGTTTTAAGCAATGAGGAAACAGCGGAAATAAAATATTTGTTTATGAAAAACCTAGATAACTCATCTGTTACTTATAATTTCCTTTGTGAAAAGGCTGGAAACACGTTTTTCGGTGAAGTAATAAGCGGAAAATATTTTGCAGTCTGTTATTTTCTTGTTGCCAAGACGGTAAATAAAGATGTTAAGTTTTATGCACAGGCTTATTATGCAGATGAAATTGTATTGTCTGCGGACTGTGAAAATAAGAGAAATATTGAACCGACTGCAATTAATGTTCATTTTAGAGAAGTTCGTTGTGAAAGTGACAATATCAGAATTGATATTGATTTATCGAATGATTTTTTTCTGCTTTATAAGATTTCAGCTTTTTCCGTTAAAAACGGCGGAAAAAATAAAAGCTATGATTATTTTGCCGGTTCAAGTTATTATTTTTATGATGTTGATTGTGAGCAAAGTAAATTAACTGCTAATTTAAGTTACTCTGTCAAAAATTACTGCGATAAAAATTTCCTGCTTGAACATGGAATAAAACTTACTACTACAAGATTCGATAATTTAGATATTTCCGGTTTAATAAAGTGAAAAATTAATTATTTTCTGCATGTTTTTTTATAATTGTCTATAATGACTGCAACATTTTTTAGTGTGTTTTTTTGCAGTTTTAGTAAGGAAAGCAAAAAAAATTATTTTTTACTTGTATTTTTTAATAATTATTATATACCAAATGGTATATAGATTTATGACAGGAGATTATAAGATGATTACATCAATGCAGGCAGAAGAAATTCTGGGAATTGTAAATTCTAATCACCAAAATCCTCATTTAGTATTGGGATGTCACATGGTGGATGTGCCTTTGGAATCTGAAGTAAAGAAAATTCCTTCGGTACGAACTTTTTTACCGGATGCAAATAAAGTTTTTGTTGTGGATAAGAAAACCGGTGAAGAATATCCGATGTTTAAAGTACATAATGACGGGCTTTTTGAAGCGTTTATTTGGGATAAAAGCGAAGATTTTGATTATTGTTTTAAGGCTGTGGGTATAAACGGTAAAGAATGGAGTTTTGATGATCCTTACGGTACTTTTGTAGAAGGACTAACTGCATTTGACCGCTATCTTTTTAATCGTTCGCAGCATTATAAAATTTACGAAAAAATGGGTGCGCATTTAATGACCGTTGACGGAAAGGACGGTGTTTATTTTTCCGTGTGGGCACCGAATGCGCAGCGAGTAAGCGTTGTCGGAAATTTTAATAACTGGGACGGACGTAAAGATCCAATGGATTTGCTTGGCGATTCAGGAATTTGGGTTTTGTTTATCGAGGGCTTAAAAAGCGGCGATATTTACAAGTATGAAATAAAAACCAAAAGCGGATCATTGCTGGAAAAATCTGACCCATACGCATTTTATTCCGAAGTGCGTCCTAATACAGCTTCAATTATTTATTCGCTTGACGGCTACAATTGGAACGATGACGACTGGATTAAAAAACGTGCGGAGCGTGATAACAAGAAATTGCCGGCAAGTATTTATGAGGTTCATCTCGGTTCTTGGAAAAGAAGACCGGACGGTTCTTTTTATAGCTACAGAGATTTTGCAGATGATTTGATTCCTTATGTAAAGGAACTTGGTTTTACTCATATTGAGTTGCTTCCGATAGAAGAACATCCTTTCGATGGTTCTTGGGGTTATCAGGTAACAGGATATTTTGCGCCTACAAGCCGTTTCGGAGAACCGAAAGATTTGCAATATTTTGTTGATAAGTGCCATGAAAATGAGATTGGCGTTATTCTCGATTGGGTTCCGGGACATTATCCTAAAGATGCGCATGGTTTGATTAATTTTGACGGAACAGCACTGTATGAACATGCGGATCCGCGCAAAGGTGAACACATGGATTGGGGAACTAAAATTTTTAATTACGGTCGATTAGAAGTAAAAAATTTCCTGATTTCAAATGCAATGTACTGGGTTGATAAATTTCATTTTGACGGACTGCGTGTAGATGCGGTAGCTTCAATGTTGTATTTGGATTATTCCAGAAAAGAAGGCGAATGGATTCCGAACCAATTTGGCGGAAGAGAAAACCTTGAAGCAATAGAGTTTATGAAACATTTGAATTCTATTATGGAGCAATATTACCCCGGTGTTTATATGATTGCGGAAGAGTCTACTTCTTTCCCAAGTGTATCAAAACCTGCTTATCTCGGAGGATTAGGTTTCAGCTTTAAATGGAATATGGGTTGGATGCACGATACGCTTTCATATATTGAAAAAGATCCTATTTACAGAAAGTATCACCACGGTGAACTGACATTCAGTTTTGTTTATGCTTGGAGTGAAAATTTTATTTTACCTATTTCTCATGATGAAGTTGTTCACGGAAAAGGTTCAATGATAAATAAAATGCCGGGTGATTATTGGCAGAAATTTGCTAATTTAAGAGCTTATTATTCTTACATGTGGACTCATCCGGGAAAACAGTTGTTGTTTATGGGACAGGAATTTGCTCAGTTCAATGAATGGAACGCTGAAAAATCTTTGGAATGGGATTTGTTGGGATATGATTCGCATAAAGGAATTCAAAAATGTATTGCTGATTTGAACAAAGTTTATCGTGAAAATCCAGCGTTATGGCAGCGAGATTGTTCTACGGACGGTTTCTACGGTATTAACTGCGGCGACAGCGACAATAGTGTTATTTCATTTGCCAGATATGGAGATGAACCGGGCGATTTTGTAATTATAGCAGTAAACTTTACTCCTATCGAAAAATACGCTTACCGTTTGGGTGTTGATGAAAATTGCTATTACGAGGAAATTTTTAACAGTGATTCTCAAATGTACGGCGGAAGTAATTTCGGAAATGCCGGTGGCGTGTGGTCTTTTAATGAAGCGTCTAACGGTAAACCATTCTCAATTGATATAAAACTGCCGCCTTTGGGTGCTGTTATTTTTAAACCTAAGAGATAAATTTAAAAATCAGCGGTGAAAGTTGCAGGGAACGGAAAATAATCAGCTGTTTTTTCCGAAATCCCTGCAATTTTTTTTATGGGGCTCGTGAGCCCGTGAAAATATGAAGCGAAGCGAAATGTTTTCACAAGAAACCACCCGCTATGCGGGTGCGCGACAGAAGCTTATAGCAAAAAAGCTTTCCCCGAAGGTGTACAATAGGAT
>JBNMHA010000054.1:0-15126 GCA_050872545.1 Spirochaetales bacterium
CTGCAAAAAAAATCTGTATGTTTTTGCATTCACTACCGAAATTTTCTAGCGAAAATTCTATCGTTCATGCAACTGATTATTTTTTTCGACTTTCTGTATGAAAGTCTGCAAAAAAAATCAGCGGAACTTGCTGCAAACAAATTCCGCTTCATATTTATCTTATTTCAATTAAACTTTTATTCTGTGAATTTTCTTTTTGCCCATCTGCAAAATAATTCCCTTTTCGGTAACGTAGGAATTATCCACAATCATTTTATCATCAGTAATTTTTTCACCGTTAATTTTGCAGCCCCCCTGCACAATCAAACGGCGCACTTCACTTTTTGTAGCAGCCATTTTGCACTCTACCATTAAGTCAAGAATTCCGATTCCGCCCTTTAAGCGTTCTTCGACAATTTCGGTAGTCGGCATCATATCGATATTGTCTCCGCCACCGAATGCAGCCTTTGCGCCGGCAAGTGCGTTATCTGCTTCTTCTCTTCCGTGAATTTCCGCAGTAACTTCCCAAGCCAAACGCTCTTTTGCTTTATTTATGTCGCCTGCACAAATTTCATCAATTTCAGCAACCGGCAAAAATGTAAATAAAAGCATAAACTTGCGTACATCCTGATCCGCTACATTTCGCCAATACTGGAAGAAGTCATAAACCGGTGTAAGTTCCGGGTCAAGGAAAAGCGCACCTTTTTCAGTTTTGCCCATTTTCTTTCCGTCAGATCGGGTAATCAGAGGAAATGTCAATGCATAAACTTCACGCTCATTTCCAATCTTGCGGCGAATCAAATCTACTCCGGCTACCATATTTCCCCATTGGTCGTCACCGCCGATCTGTAAATTACAGCCATATTTTTCATGCAGTTTCAGAAAATCGTAACTTTGCAGCAACTGGTAATTGAATTCCAGAAAGCTTAAACCTGTTTCCATTCGTTTTTTGTAAGCTTCAAAAGTAAGCATTCTGTTTACCGAGAAACATGAACCTATATCGCGCAGGAAATCAATGTAATTCAAATCAGCAAGCCAATCTTTGTTATTTACTGCAAATGCAGTTTTATCATCAAAACCTACAAATTTATTAAGCTGTGCCTTAATCTTTTCTACATTCTGGTCAATTGCATCATAAGTAAGCATTTTGCGCATTTCTGTTTTACCAGACGGATCTCCGATACGTGCAGTTCCGCCGCCAATCAAAGCAATACCGTGATGACCTGCCTTTTTCAAATGGCGCAACGCAAAAAACGGCACCATGTGACCGATGTGCAAACTGGAACCTGTCGGGTCGCAGCCTACATAAAATGTTACTGTACCTTTATCCATCAGAGCCGAAAGCCCTTCAATATCCGTACATTGTTGAAAAAAGCCGCGTTCTTTTAATGTATTTAAACAATCATTCATTTCTTCTACTCCTTATTTGTTATGGTTCAAGACGACCAATATCACGAGGAAACAACGTTGCTTCACGAATATTGTTAAGCTCGAGCAGACGCATTGTAAGACGTTCCAAGCCCATTCCAAGTCCACCGTGAGGCGGCATACCGAATTTAAAAGCGTCAAGGTAAGGCTTATATGCAGCCGGATTCAGCCCTTTGGCAATCATACTGGCTTTAAGCTGCTCGTAATCATGAATACGCTGACCGCCTGATGTAATCTCCAAACCTTTGTACAATAAGTCAAACGAACGAGTATATCCCGGCAGCCTTTCATCCGGCATTGTATACATAGGGCGTTTCTTGACAGGGTAACCGACAATGTAAACAAACTGACTTCCGGTTTTTTCTTCTATGTAACGGCAAACTGTTTTCTCGCCCTCCGGAGACAAATCTCCATCCATATCTTTAACACCAAGCTTTTCTGCAATTTCAAGAGCCTGAATAAAATGAATTCTAGGAATCGCATCGGGAATTCTCATATCCACGCCGAGACGTTCCAACACATCAGAATATTTGTCTTTAATATTTTTCAATATATATTTAATCATGCGTTCCTGAACATCAATCACATCCTGCTCATCTTTGATGTAACCCATTTCAAAATCTAAGCTGGTATATTCATTTAAATGACGGACAGTATTGTGTTTTTCCGCACGAAATACCGGACCGACTTCAAATACACGTTCAAATGATGTACCAACAAGCATTTGTTTATAAAACTGCGGAGACTGCGCAAGAAAAGCACTTCTGTCGAAATATTTTATTTCAAATACATTAGTTCCGCCCTCTGTTTCGTTTGCACCAATTTTTGAAGTCTTTATTTCAATAAATTCATTCTGACGCAAAAATTCGGAGAATGATCCGGCAATTTCCGCCTGAATTTTGAAAATATCCGCAATTTCAGTGTTACGCAGCGATAATTGACGATGGTCAAGGATTGTCGGCAAGTTAAGCTTGCTTAAATCACCGCTTATTTGGAACGGCAATTCAGGCGCAGCGGCTCCAAGCACAGTAAGCTTTTCAACTTTTATTTCAATATTTTTATAAGGGCTTCGTTCCTCTTTTGTTACCTTTCCGTAAACTTCCACTGTAGACATCGGCGAAATTTTAGTTCTTGCCAAATCACCTTCAAGCACAAGCTGCGTCATTCCGGTTCTGTCACGCAGCGTATAGAATTCTATTCCGCCCAAGCTGTTAATTTTGTAAATACAACCAGACATAGTGACTTTTTTACCGACCAAAGCTTCCAGTTCACGGCAGAGAGTTCTATTATCTTCCACTTTTCGGTTCATGTAACCGGCGGAAATCGACTGAATAAATTCCTTTGTATAAACAGTAGAAGCGCGCTTTACAGTTTCACGTTCGGCATTTTCGGTTTTCGCTTCAGTCTTTACATCCGCAAGTTTTGATAAATCAGGCGACAAATCAAGTTTCAAAGCCTGTTCAAATTGATAAGCAGCATTCAGAATTCCCGCTTCATCAAGAGGTTTTCCGAAAATCTGCAAACCGACAGGCATTTCATCAACCATTCCGCAAGGCACAGACAGAGCCGGAGTTCCTGCTAAATTCGCAAGAACAGTCGTAATATCACTAAGGTACAATTTCATCGGGTCGCTGTCGCCTTCTCCGAATTTAAACGCAATATCCGGAGTTGTCGGAGCAATGACTAAATCGTACTTCTCAAAAACTTTTTCCATTTCTTTCATTATATATGTTCGCAGTTTCTGACTCTTGCGGTAATACGCATCATAGTAACCAGAAGAAAGCACGAAATTACCAAGCATAATTCTTTTTTTTACTTCCTTTCCGAACCCATAGCTGCGGCTGGACAAAAGCATTTCTTCATAATTTTGTTGTTTATCACTGCGAAAACCGTACTTTACACCGTCGTAACGTTCCAGATTTCCGGCAGCTTCGGCTGTCGCGATAAAATAATAAGTCGCAATCGCATATTTTGTTGCAGGAAAATCCACTGCTTCCACAACCGCACCGAGTTTTTTTAATGTTTCTATTGATTCATCAAATTTTGCTTTTAATTCCGGGCGCAAACCTTCACCGACAAATTCTTTAAAGTACGCAATTTTTTTACCTGCAATAGATTGATTTAATGCCTGCGTGTAATCACCGTCAAACGAATAAAGTGATGTTGAATCCTTGTCATCTTTTTTAGCAATGAAGTTCAAAAGAAGTGCGGCACCGTAAACATCACCGGCAAATGTTCCTATTTGGTCTAATGAAGAGGCGTAAGAAACAAGTCCGTAGCGTGATACAAGCCCATAAGTCGGTTTTATTCCTACAACTCCGCAGAATGCAGCCGGCTGACGAATAGAACCGCCGGTATCACTTCCAAGTGCAAACGCAGCCAATCCTGCCGCAACTGCCGCCGCTGAACCTCCGGAAGAACCGCCGGGAACTCGCTGAGCATCATAAGGGTTGCGCGTTCTGCGATAAGCGGAAGTTTCCGAAGTAGATCCCATGGCAAATTCGTCCATATTTGTTTTTCCGAGAATAATCGCACCGGCTTTGCGCAAAGCTTCGGCGGCAGTCGCTTCATACGGAGATTTATATCCGTCAAGTATACGTGAGCCGCAAGTTGTAGGCATTCCGCATACAGTAATATTATCTTTTATCGCTACCGGTAAACCGTCTATTTTAGAAAGTGCTTTGCCTTCTTTGCGGCGTTTATCGGCAGCATCTGCTTGCTCCAAAATTGTTTTTTCATCATTTAAACTGATATAACAGTCAAGAATTTTGTCGTACTGCTTAATATTTTGCAGCACATTTTCCAAAATCTCACGGCATGTAATTTTTCCTGACTCCAAATCAGCAACCAATTTTTCTATATGATTTATCTTCTCCATAGCAATTCCTCCTGCCTCATCCGACAGCGTAACAATTAAGTACTGTTAAATACACTAAAATGCCCAAAATGTAAACACCGACAATTTTTCAGTCTTTCTCTCGGCTGCCGAAAAGACTCAAAATATTCCATTTTTTTTCAGGTGCATTTTTGTCTTCAGCTGCACCACCTACATTATCCGAATTGATTTGCGCAGTAATTACAGTTTCGCAAATATTTTTTGGAGCATGATTATTGTAAGCGTGTCGCTTACGGTTCGGTCTTCTTTTCGGTTAGGCTGATTCTCTGTCTTGTAACTTCCGCACTTTTATAATTCTGTGGCGCGGATCTTTGCGCAGTTCAAAAATTTTTGAGTACGATTCCATCAGATGAGAAATCTTGCTGAATCCGTAAGTATTCGGAGTAAAAGCCGGGTCAAGACGCTTTAAGTTATTCGCAATGCTGCTTAAATTTTTCCATTCGGATTCCTGCTCTATCATTTCATAAGCTTCTATTAAATGCTGCAAAAGTTCATCATCTTCCTTTTGCTCTTCATTACCGGCAGTGTTGTTTGTATTTTTCTGGGTTAATTCTTTTTTTATTCCTTCAAAATTTTTTTCCAGAATTTCGATATAGCGAAATTCATTACATGCATTTACCAACGACTTAGGCGTTTTCTTTTCCCCGATTCCGACAACAACTTTACCTGATTCTCTAAGTCGCACGGCAAGCTTTGTGTAGTCACTATCGCTGGAAACAATGATGAATCCGTCAATTTCACTTGTATATAAAATATCCATTGCATCGATAATCAATGCGCTGTCCGTAGAATTTTTACCGAATGTATTTTTAAATTGCTGAATAGGCTGAATTGCATAATCTGGCAAAACTTTTTTCCAAGAATTCATAGAAGAATCTGTCCAGTCGCCGTATATTCTTTTAATGGTAAGAAAGCCGTGTCGAATTGATTCTTTCATTATAAATTCGATTTTTTTTGAGGAAACATTCTCGCTGTCAATCAGTACAGCCATTTTATTTTTTTCATTTTCAGTCATATCTTATTCCTAATATCCTTTCAGCATGTCAAAAAACTCGGAATCGGTAGAAATTACCAGTGAAACATTTTCCGGAATATTTCTGTACGCTTCCATTTTTTTCATGAACTCATAGAAATCTCTTGTTGACTGATTGCGGTTGTACGCCTGACTGTAGATTTCAGTAGCTTTTGCTTCCGCTTCTCCCATAATCTGACGTGATTCTTCCTGCGCCGATGCAAGAATTTCT
Source organism: Spirochaetales bacterium (assembly GCA_050872545.1). Classification (GTDB taxonomy): domain Bacteria; phylum Spirochaetota; class GWE2-31-10; order GWE2-31-10; family GWE2-31-10; genus RGIG8597. The sequence continues at coordinate 5,548 of JBNMHA010000054.1, forward strand.
TTTGTCCGTTCTTCAATCTCGCCAAACTTCTTTTCACGATATTTTTCACCTTCAGAACGGTAAGTCTGCGCAATTTTCTGACGTTCCGCACACATACTTTCGTAAACTGATTCCAAATTATCATCAATATAATTAATTTTCTTTACCCAGAAATTAACAATCTCGATCCCCATCTTTTTAAGTTCTTCTTCTGCTGCAGTACGCATTTCTTTTGACAAATCACTTCTTCCGAGTGCAATATCGGGAAAAACTAAATCTTCCTTTGTAAATCCCTGCTGAAGCAGCAATTCTATAGTTCTTTCATCAAGCTGATTAACACGGTTTGAATCCCTTACAAGCGACTCAAACGGATGCTGCGATACGACCTGACGTGATGCAGAATCAAGTATGTTGTCCAAGCGCAACATTGCATTATCGACAGTAGACAATGACTCAAAAAAGACAATCGGGCTTTTTATCTTCCAGCGCACTGTAGTATCAACAAGAATCATTCGTTTGTCATAAGTCGGAAACTGCCGAACTTCGCCGCCCCAATCCATTATCACTTTGGGCAAAACATTTACTTTTTCAATGTACGGTATTTTCAAATGTAGTCCGGCAGTTTCGACTTCACGCACAGGCTTACCGAAAAGCGTTACTACAGCACATTGAGTTTCCTGCAGAAGATAAACCGGCATAAGCCATATAAACAGCACAATGACAATTAATACCGCCATTGTAAGAATCATCCACTTTTTATTTTTCTCATAAAACATTTTGTATTCAGACTTTTGAGGGTTTACTTCTCTCATTTATTTATCCTCCTTAATCTGCGCATTTTGTCCGTTAAGCGGCAAAAATGGCAGCACATTCTTTTGGTTCTCATCAATTACCTGAACATTTTTAAAGCGTTTCAGCACTTCCGCCCAAGTTTCAAGGTAAATACGTTTTTTGGTAATTTCAGGTGCTTTTGAATATTCCTCATAAAGCGAATTAAAATATTTAGCTTCACCTTCTGCAATTTTCACGCGCTCCGCATAATATCCGCGTGCCTGTGCTATAACTCTTTCTGCTTCACCTTCTACCGGAATAACTTTTTTATTGTATTCCGTTTTTGCTTCATTAACAATTTTGTCTTTTTCCTGCTGTGCCTGCAAAACTTCATTGTAAGCCGCTTCCACTGCCTGCGGAGGCGTAACATTCATCAGCTGAACAGTATTGATTTGGATTCCCATTTTCATGTAGTCGCTCATCTGCTGCAGCAATTCGGAAACTTTAAATGTAATATCAGATTTTGCAATAGTGATAATTTCATCAAAAAGATAATCGCCGCAGATTTTGCTCATTGCAACGATCGATATTTCTCGCAACGTTTTTTTGGGTTCTTTTAAGTTAAAAAGATAAGCAACCGGATCATTGATTTTGTACTGAACTATCCATTCTACATTTATAACTTTTAAATCTGCGGAAAGCATTGTAGCTTCACGCCGTTCATTTTCTCCGCGTCGATATTCACTATCGTATGAACGACCGGTAACATAGCCGAATTCTTCGGTAAAAATTCGCTTAACCGGAATCTTATATGCCTGATCTATCCCGAACGGCAACTTAAAATTTAACCCCGGCTGACTTGTTGCAGTGAATTTACCGAAACGTGTAATAACTGCCATTTCATCCTTATCTACCATATAAATGGATGTAAAAAGCAGTCCAGCCGCCGCACAAACCGCAATTACCAGCGTAATAATAAAACCTTTTGAAAATTTCAATTTTTCCTCCGCTTCTCTCTGACTGAATTATAAACAACCTGAATGCATGAGCTTTGCAAATTAAAAGCCAAAAACTAAGGCTGAAAATAAACAGAATTTGCATATTTTTTATGCACTATACACAACCTATTGTTTTACGTCCACAAAAAATACTTCTGTTTCGGTAGGAAATTTATTTTTAACAACCTTTTTGCCGAAATGCAGACAAAGGAGGTCTGTATATGAATGAAATAAAAGTAGAAAATATCAAAGCCGGCGGAGCATTCTCGGAAGATGCATATATTTTCAACAACATGATTTTTATGCCAAAGAAAACTCATATCAAACCATTTCACATAAAAGCTCTGGAAAATTGGAAAATCGAATCTGTTTTTTGCGATGGAGTTTTCATGACTGCCGACAAAAATACGACTTCCGATACTGCCGAGAATGCAATTGATACGACAAATTCCGATACTGATGTTCAAAATGAAAAAGCAGCAGGAAATAATGCCTCTATAGATACAAAAAACAGCGGACTGAAAGCCGTTTATCAAGATTGGGTGAAAAGATTAACACTTTTCAGCGACAGCATTATAAAAACAAAAGACCTTAACAGAACTGCACTGCAAAATATGATGCAAGAAATGGAAAGTGCAATTTGGAAAAAAAGTGACGCAATTCAGCTTATAATGGGAACAAATATACCTAGTGTTTCACGAGTTTTTCGCCAATCGGTAGACTGTGCGCTATATGCACTGATGATGGCAAAGCGCATGAACATGGCTGCGTTAATGAAAAATAATTTGCTGCTGGGCGCACTTTTTCATGATATAGGAATGCTGAAAGTTCCGGCTGAAATATTGCAAAAAGAATCACCTCTTACCGATGAAGATAAGAAAAAGATAAAAGAGCACACTGTCTACGGTTTTACATGCCTGCGAGAAGCAAAGTTTACTCCGATAATAGCTTCCGCTGCCCTACAACATCACGAAAGAATTGACGGGTCAGGTTATCCACAGGGAAAAAAATCAGCTGAAATTACAAATATTGGAAAAATAGTAGGTATACTGGATACTTACAGTGCTTCTATTTCTGTAAAAGAATTCGGCAAACCGATTCATGCCAAAGAAGCTGTTCATTATCTGCTTCAGTTAAGCGGAACATCTTTTGACCCGCAGCTGGTAAAAGAATTTGTGAAAAGCATTTCATTTTATCCGCTCGGAAGTATGGTTCTTCTTTCGGACGGAACTCCGGCAAAAGTTATCGGAAACTCCGGTATCGCAATGCGTCCTATAGTTCAAACTGTGGTCAATGGAGAAGAAAAACAGATAAATTTGCGTGAACATTCTGATTTGTACATTAAAACAACATACGTTCCGGATACACCTAATAACTGATAAACAGAGAAGTCGGCAAAACTTGTCTTGCTGATTTTTTTCTGTTATAGTTCGGTAATTTTATTTACAGGTAATTTAAAATGAAACCGTTGAAGCTGCCTTTATTTTCCTTTGTCATTCCGGTGTGGAATGAGGAAAAAAATATTCCGTTAGTATATGATAAACTCATTGAGATTCTTCCGCAGATTAATGCAGATGCAGAATTTATTTTTGTAAATGATGGAAGTACCGACGGCAGTCTGGCAGAACTGGATAAACTTGCAAATTATGACAAGCGCGTTCGCTATATAAACTTTTCACGCAATTTCGGACATCAGGCTGCTCTTACTGCCGGGCTGCAGTATGCATCAGGAGATGCCGTTGTTACACTCGACTGCGATTTGCAGGATCCGCCGCAAGTTATTGTCGATATGGCTGAACTTTGGAAAACCGGAAATTACGAAATTGTTTATGCCAGACGAAAAAATCGTCACGATAATTTTTTTAAGAAATACACTGCAATTCTTTATTACAAAATGCTTGATAAATTCAGCGATGTAAGAATTCCGAGAAATGTCGGCGATTTTCGCTTAATGGATAAAAAAGTTGTGAATATTATTAACAGAATGCCGGAAAAATCACGTTATTTGCGCGGAATGGTGGCTTGGGTCGGCTATCGTTATACATTCGTCGACTTTGACCGTCCGGAACGCATTCACGGTAAAACAGGCTATACACTTTCTAAAATGGTAAAACTAGCAATGGACGGGCTTTTCAATTTTTCACTGCTGCCACTGCGTGCCGGTTTGATTATGGGAATCCTTTCAATATTTTTAGGTTCCTGCTTTATAATTTACATATTAATTGATATTGGGGTAAATAATGTTGTGTACCCGCTTTATAAATTTCTTACTGTAATATTATTTATTTTCATGGGATTTTCATTTATCACTACTTGGCTTTTAGGCGAATACGTAGGGCGAATCTATGAAGAAATCAAACATCGTCCGTTGTACATAATTGAAGATATGACCAATTTTGAACATAAAAAATAATTGCAGCCCGGAGAAAAAAATGAAACTCTTAATGCTTAATTCCGAATATCCGCCTATCGGAGGCGGACAGGGAAATGCAAATCAAGCAATGATAAATGAATTTGCAAAAACCGATATTCAGATTGATTTAATAACTGCATCTTCCGGGAAAAAATACAAAGAAGTAAAAGATAACGTCAGATTATTTTTTTTAAACATCGGCAAAAATGGGAAGAACTTTCTTTTCCAATCATCAAAAGAATTAATCACTTATTCCATAAAATCACTGAAATTTGCTGCTAAACTGATAAAACAGGCTCGCTCAAAAAAATGCGAATATGACGCAATAATCGCTTGGTCGGGAGTGCCTGCCGGTTTTATCGCCATGATGTTGTCACGACGTTTTCACATTCCATACGTTGTATTGCTAAGAGGTGCGGATGTGCCGTTTTATGACAAACGCTGGGCAAAACTCGATCGCTTAGTTTTCCGCTATTTAAGCCCTTATATTTGGAAAAAATCACTTTTAACAATTGCGAATTCACAAAATTTGCGTGATTTAGCATATAAAACATCTCGCAAAAAAAAGATTGACATAGTTTACAACGGCATAGATTTGGAACGTTACACAGGAAGCTGCGATGTAAAAATAAATCCGCCTCAGATAATTGCGGTAGGCAGACTGAACAAAATAAAGGGCTTTGATTTGCTAATTCAAGCTGTTGCCGGAATAAAAGCGCAGTGTCAGCTGGTTATAGCCGGAGACGGTCCGGAAAAAGAAAACCTTGAAAATTTAGCAAAAATGCTTGGTATAGAAAAAAAAGTTCTGCTCCTCGGCAGATTGGAAAAAGAACAGTTAATTCGATTTTATCAGGAAAGTTCAATATTCTGCATGTCTTCATATAATGAAGGAATGAGTAACGCAATGCTTGAAGCTGTTGCATGTGGGCTGCCGATAGTGACAACACAGGTCGGCGGTGCTGCTGAACTTATAAACGGTAACGGAGTAGTTGTACCTTGCGGCGACAGTTTTGCACTTCAGGAAGCCATCGAGACACTTCTGGAAAATCCGAATCGCTTAGCGCAGTGCAGAAATCGTTCACTGCAAATTGCAGCTGATTTTTCTTGGGAAAAAATAACAAACAATTTCATTGATTTACTGAATGCTGCATTAAAGAGGTAAATCTTCTTGGGCAATTTGCCGGGCAATCCATAATATTTTGTGCAAAAAAGTGACCAGACCTTAATTCTAAAACTGAATATAGGTCTGGACATAAAACCAGCTTGGACAATGCCGAAAACCAAAGTGACCAGACCTCAATCCCAAAACAGAATTGAGGTCTGGTCACTTTGATTTTTAAATATGATAATGTGTTCCGCATTGAACAATTTCAATTACATCGTTTTCTATTCTGTAAACTATGCGGTTGCAGTCGTCTATGCGGCGGCTCCAATAACCTGAAAGATTGCCTTTCAACGGCTCTGGCTTTCCTATGCCATCATAACCGCCACGTTCTATATCCTTTAAAAGTTTGTTGGCTTTTTTCAAAAGTTTTTTGTTTTCTTGAAGATTCAAATAGTCTTCCCATGCCTGATCATGCCATATTTTTTTTCATCTCATACCTCGATTAATTCATGTTCAGAACAGTTAATTCCATTTTTCATATCATCTATTCTTTTCTCAAGAAGCTTTTGGTTTTCTTCACTGTAAAAAGGATCTTCCGTGGAAATATCAAAAGGAATGCGATGTTCACGAATTACTTTTTTGGCAAATAAATTGAACGCACCAGAAATTGAAAGCCCTACATCTTTGCAAAACTTCTCAAATTCTTTTTTAGTATCATTATCCATTCTAACGCTTACATTCATCATAAAACCACCTCTAAAATAAGTTAATATAAGTTATACTCACTTATATTAACTTATATATTTTTTGTCAACTTCATTTCCATTGCAAAAAAGTGACCAGACCTTAATTCTAAAACTGAATATAGGTCTGGACATAAAACCAGCTTGGACAATGCCAAAGACCAAAGTGACCAGACCTCAATCCCAAAACAGAATTGAGGTCTGGTCACTTTGGTCATTTCGCATAAACAAAAAAAGCTGCCCATGATGCCTACTTCCCATGTCAATCATGGGAATAGCGGCACAACGGGCAGCCTGTTTAATAACTGGGCAATCGTCTAAAAAGACCAACAATATCCATTATTATCATTAGTATTAAATACATTCATTATACCTGAAAAGTCAAAATCTGCCGAATCATGCAAATCGGTAACAGTAAACTTAGTTGATGTATTTGATGTATTTAATTCATTTCTATTACTGAAAACACAAATGCGGTTGCATTTGCCTGTAACCTTCATTTCACCAGATTCAGTTCCGCAGAAACCACTGTCAACAATGTACAAAGCATTTTCTACAGGAACAATGCAGCGAGGCACCGAAAGTACATCGCGATATTCGTCCTTTACCATACTGATGGCTATACCTGTGTCATAAGTGTGCGTTGCATTACCACTATTATCCACCGTGTATTTAAATAAGCCACCAAAACTGCTGCTTATTTTGTCACTGCCGACATTCAAACACAGAGCACCAGCAGTAATGTACAAAGCAGAATCATCAAAATACATATCTGTTACCCTAAAGCATGTCGGAATATTAAAATTAAATCTACCAACCAAATCTTCACCTAAAGTTTTTCCGTTATTATCATCAGCAACTTTTAATTCCGTAAAGGTGATACCATTCTCATTATTAGATAATAAATCTCCTTTATAAACGGAGACAGCACCAACGGTAGATTGTTCAGTAGTAGTAGTAGAAGATGCAGCAATGTAAACATCGTTGTCCTTGACAGTAACAGCAGTAGGGGTAAGATTATTATCCATATTTAAATGGATAAAAATATCAGTAAATTCGTTTTTAGATAAGTCAGATAAGTTGTAAATTCTACATGCACCGTCAAATATACCTAAAAACAAAATTTTTTCACTTCCGTCTACTTGTGTAAAAGTAAAATCTACCAATTTAATTCCTGTATTGCCAAAGTCTAGCTGATTCTTACTATTACTATTGTTAATATAGTAATTACTGCTACTGTCTTTGGTCAGTATCCACAAATCATTGTTACTGTCATACGCACTGCTTACATACTCTCCTGCATCGATAAAAGTCGGTTTCGCAAAAAGCGCATTCGCACTTATGTAACCTGCACAATTTGTAACTTCAGCGGAAGATTCTGAATTATAATTCACAGGAACTTTCCACACAGGTATTTTAATATTTTTAAGTGTTGTATCACTACTTACATTGTCTTTATTATAGTTAAATGTCCAGTTAATTTCAGTTGTGGCACCGGCATAAATATTAACAAGCGGATCCTGCACCAGATTAACACCAAGATTATTGCCACACGTAATAATGTAACTACCAGAACTAACATTATCCCTAGTACCGGAAAAGATTTTGGTTTGCTTCTCATAAGCCAAATTGATTTTTACTTCACTACTATCATCCATTGAACTTCCATTCCCAGAACTATTATTTCCACTAGAACCAGCTTTAGTTAATTTCATAATAATATTGATATTTTTAGTATTAAAATTTTCCAGCCCATAGAGATTAAATATTATGCTGCCTGTACCGTTATTAGTACTCTCGCCAAAGTAATCTGTTACTTCTACTTGGGAAAGCAAGTTGCTGCTGCTAAAATCCGTCGCTGAAATATTGCTTATGCCCTCCAGAATTTTTTTATTATTCTTGTCGTAGCCGGACACTACTATCCTATAATTTGCAATAGAAATATTTGTAAATGTAGTAGATGTATTGTGTGCATTAAGAGTTCTGGAAATCATTGTGTTCCAAGAATTGTCTTCGCTTTCTTCTTCAGTACTACCATTTCCAATTTGAAGCTCTACCGTATATTTTGTTATCATAGGACGCACGGTTCTGGTAATCGGAGCAGCAATTTCTACTGTCAGCTTTATTCCCGAATCATCTGCGCTCCCGATTTCTCGTTCGGCGTTTGCAGTCAGTACACTTTCTTCCGAACAGGAAAATATCGTCATCAGCATAACTAAAAATGCAGCAAATAAACTTTTGTGTAATTTCATTTTTCCCCCCTTATTCAACCACATAATTAAATGTAACATTACCGGATAAATAATTGTTGCTATCTTTTACCGTTACCGAAATTGTGTTCTTTTCACTCACCAAATAATTAGCAATATTACTCATCGGCAATGTCAGCATAACTCCGTTAAATACAATGTCGCTTTGAGATAAAACTGTGCTGTTAAGATACCATTTATCAATAGTGTAATTATCCGGAATATCGGCAATTGCCATCAGAACACAGTTTGCATTATTAGGCTTATTAACAATACTATTATTGTTCAATTTTTTATAACCCTGCCCATCATCGTCAATATAAAGTGAAATCTGTGGTTCCTTAGGTTTCAGATTAATTGTTACATCACCCAAAGGTTCATTCGGATTCATAACCGGAATATCATCTGTATAAGTCAATTTACCACACGTAATCGTAACTTTAGCTGTTCCGGCATTTGTGAATTTCAGATTATCATTACCATTTATTTTTATTTCAAAATCAGTTTTCTTTATCCAAACTTTGTTGATAGTTTCCGCACCTTGTACACCTTGTTTATATATTACCGCATCGCCGGTCAGTTGATTTTCTTCCATTACAATAATTTTGCTCTTCTGAAGCTCATCACCAATAATATAACAATCTTCCAGCCCCAGCACCAGCAGATTTAACGGCTGCATTTCCCCATTCTTTACTATAGTAAGAGCCGCATTCGTATTTTTTATCGAAATATTTTTATCGGCAATATCGAGCTTATTATTGTTGGTAATAATTTTTGATGTAGAATCGGAAGCAATGTTGCCGACTTTAATTTCACCGTTTAAGTTCATCTGCGCATTTTCACCGGTAAAGTTGATGTTTTCAATATCAAGCACACCGCCAGCTTTGCTGTCCTGCGTTCCGCCGCCTACATTGGCAAGCGAAGAAAAGCCTTCTAACTTCAGATTGTCTACTTTTACCGTTTTGCCTGTTTCAGCCTGAATTATTGCATCCTGCTTTACATTCAGATTCGCCACGGACACATCACCGCCGAGAAGAGTTCTTACATTAGAGTAGTCCATAGTAAGATTTGTAACAGAGCTTTTCCCCCTAATGTATATGGAATTACTTCCACCTCCGCAGAGCAAGAGATCAGACAGCACGGAATCGTTAATTGTAAGCTTTCCATCAGCAAGCTTAGCAGATGTAGTAACCTTCAGGTCTTTCAGTCCAGAAAGAGTTACGTCGTTCGCCTCAACAGTCAACGTACTGTTCGATAGGGAGCCGTTTTTGATTGTCAGCCTTTTATTCACCGCAGCGGAGTAGCTTCTAAGGTCACAGTA
>JBNMHA010000055.1:0-14003 GCA_050872545.1 Spirochaetales bacterium
CGTTTTGCAGTCAGAGGCGTAGTGACAGAGCAGAATTACCAAATTGTTTTTGTAGATACACCGGGTTATCATAAGGCAGAATCGCATTTGAATAGAGAATTAACTGCTGTTGCTGAACAGACTTTGAAAGACGGTGATTTGATTTTATATCTTGTTGATTTGTCGCGGGATTTCGGTGAAGAGGAAGAATCTGTCGTTAATTTGGTGCGCCCTTATGTCAACAAGGCGATTATTGTATTTAACAAAATTGACAATATTTCAGGCAAATTTGAGGATTGCAATGTATTTAAAGAGGTGACTTCCGTATTGCCTGATGTTCCGTATGTGTTTATTTCTGCGGAAAACGGCAGCGGAATAAGGGAGATGGAAGAAAAGATTGCGTCCTTGTTGCCAAACGGTCCTTTATATTACCCGGAAGAATATGTTACTGACCAGTCTATTCCGTTTAGAATAGAGGAAACAGTGCGTGAGAAAGTTTTTGAACGCACGAAGGAGGAAGTGCCGCATTCTGTTTATGTGAAGACTGAGAGCCTTAATGTAACTGCCGATAAGATAAAGGCTTATGCGGCAATCTATGTTGACAGGGAAAGTCAAAAGGGGATTATTGTAGGCAAAAACGGTTCTGTAATAAAGGAAATCGGCAGTGCGGCAAGAGAAAGTCTAGCTGAAATTTTTGAACGCAGCGTGCAGCTTTTTCTTACGGTGAAAGTTCATGCTAACTGGAAAAAAGATAAAAAGTTTGTGGATAAGATGTTTAAAGAGTAGATGTTTTTTTTACTTGGTGTCAGACCTATATTCTGTTCTGGAATTAGGGTCTGTCCCCTTATGTTAATGTCATTCGCGCATAGTTTTGGAATCTGTGCAATGTTTTGCAATTTTGCTTATTAAACTGGAAAAGCTGTTTACAAATAAGTTTTTTTATTTTAAAACAGCTGCGTTATGGCTCCATCGAATATCGGTTTAGTTCGTCGCCCTCTCAAGGCGGAAAGATGGGTTCGATTCCCATTGGAGCTATTTTTTATTTATCATTGCCGGGTCAGTCTCGGTAATCTCTTGTAAAAATCAAATGCAACATTATTAAAAAAAATCTATTTATTTAGAAAAAATTGGCTTATGCGTTCTTTTAAAGTTTCAATTCCCTGTTTTGTGTATGTTGAAATTAGAATATCATCATTTGCAATATGCATTCCGCCTTCAATCATGTCATCAAGTAAATCAGCTTTATTGTAAACTCTTATAATCGGAATATTCGCTGCACCAATTTCACGCAGAATTTGTTCTACGGAATTAATATACTCCTGTGCAAACTCGGATGAAATGTCAATTACATGAAGTATTAAATCAGCACCGAGAATTTCATCAAGTGTAGATTTAAATGACGCTACGAGAGAGCAGGGGAGTTTATTGATGAAACCGACCGTATCATTCAGCAGAATTGATAAATCATCGTTAATATAAACTTTGCGCACTGTAGAATCAATTGTGGAAAACATCATGTTTTCGGCAAAGAGCGTTTTTTTGGAAAGAAGATTCATCAGTGATGTTTTGCCGGCATTTGTATAACCTGCAAGGCTTACGTTTCTGGAATTACTTCTCTTCTTTCTGCGGGTTTTCATCTGTGTATCGATTTTTTCCAGCCGCTTGGTAATTGCTGAAATTCTGTTTTTAATCATTCGCTTATCAAGTTCAAGCTGTTTTTCTCCTTCTCCGCCTCGTATACCTACTACGCCTTCGCTTCGAGAGAAGTGAGTCCACATATTACGCAGCCTAGGCATTTGGTATTCCAATGCTGCAAGCTCTACCTGAAGTTTAGCTTCATTTGATTTTGCACGCTTCTTGAAAATATTTAAGATGATTGCAGTTCTATCAAGTATAGGCTTGCCGATGAATTTTTCAATATTTCGTTCTTGTATTCCGGATAGCTCGTTATCAAAAATAAGAATGTCAATATTGTTTTCAGCCATGTAACTGCGAATCTCTTCGAGCTTTCCTTGTCCGATGTAATATGCGGAATCAATAAATTTTCTGTGCTGAATAAATTTATTTTCAATTGCTACGCCGAGTGTTTTAGCCAGCTGAACTATTTCCGATATGGAATAATTAACTTCTTCATGTGTGATTTCGCCTGTTTTCAAACTTACAACTATTCCTGTAAGATGTTGAAAATCAAAATTAAGTTTGTCGGATGAAGATTCGCTGAACATATTAAATCCGTATTTCAGACCAAAGTTCTATAGTACAGTAAGTATTTTGATTGCCTATTACGTTGTCAGGATTTGACAAAAGGAAATGCGGTGTACTTATGGCAAGTCCTACAGACATATATGGTGAAAAGTTCAGATTCAAACCGAGCTTTGAATAAAACAAAACGCCGCCGTCCCAACGTTCTTCAGATGGAAGCCGGTAATATTTCCCGGTTGTATTTCTGTTATCATCATATATTTGCCCTATTTCTGCCATACGAACATTATGTACTGCTCCAAGTCCGAAATCGTGGAACAATTGAACAGATTCCATTACGACATAACTTCCGGCAAACGGAACTTTGTTGAAATCAAATTGGAAACGCAGGATGTCATAGAAAAAATATTCTTCTTCATCACTGAATGTCAGCGTTGACTGAAGTGTATTTTTAATTTTCAGTTCAAATGTATTGCCGAACAGATAATTTGAACGGAATGAAGACACGAATGCAAGATTGAAAATGTGTTGTTCGTAAAATTGCGTGTAAACCTGATGTTCTATATTTTCCACACGGTAAAAACCGCCGCCGAAAGATTCGCTGTCTCTGTTTTGGAACCAATATTGGATAGGCAATGAGAAATTCAGGCAGTTGTACAAAACATTTATTTCCGGAATAAGACTGTAAACAAGTGCAACGTTGGTATGTGCAAAATGAGTATTGCATGTAAATGAGTTGCGTATATTCACGTAGTCGGTTTTGTTGATTTTATACTGAACAGGTAAATCGAATGAGAAGCTGAAAGTTCCCCAAGTGTTATCTTTATCCTCTTTTGTATCGGTCTGGAATGCAAGTCCAAAGTTGACTTTCGGAGCTACGAAGACTTTATTTGTTCTGATGTCTGCTTCCGATTTTAAGAAAAAGCCGTAATCCAATGTTTTATCTTCATATTTTACAGCATCGTAACCGTCTTTTGAAGCAATTCCGCCTTCAAACAGAAAATGAAAATTATCGCTTATATCACCTTCATAGCCTAAAGAAATTCCGTGCGGTTCCTGCTGGTCGGTAAGCATGTCGTCAGACCAAAGATTCATCGATTCTGCTATTACAGATTCCGGCGCGTAATCTTCGTAATCGAATGAGAAGAAAACATCTTTATTATTGAAGAATTTGTGATTCAGAAAATCATGATTGAGTTTTAGCGTTTCTACAGATGAATCTATTCCATAATAAGTATTTACTTGAGTAACATCGCTGTAATTGATGAAAAATCCGATTCCCAGAAGATTCGAGAGCCGCGCCTGTTCCAAAATAAATTCATAGTTCCCGACTTGCAAATGAGCCTTGTTTTTATCTTCATTGTTTCGTGGGAAATATATTTTTACATTTTCACCGTCTTGATTTACCGCATTTACTACATAGTAATCCCCGGAAGTAGGGCGGTAGTCGTAAGGCACCGGTTTAATGTTTTTCATTTTGAATTTAAAATCGATTTCGGCAAAGTCGTCGGAACTTCCTGCTTTTTTGTTAAAGTATTTGTTATTCAGTGATAACTTTAAGTTAAGGTTATTTTCAAAATCAAAACCGTGAATCGGGTATTTTATATCATTCTGCCCGGTAAGGAACGCAAACGGATTATCGGGAAAGTTGATTCCCCAAGTAACTTTTAATGAGCCGCTTATGTCAAAATTTAAGAAGCTGCTCTGTAATTTCAGTTTTTCTACATCTCCGGAAAGTGAGTCTACTTTCTTCTGCAGTTCATCAAGTTTCATTTCGGCAGTAACATCTTCATTGTCGCTGTTTTGTTTTACTGATATAGGTTCATTTGTAAATTTTGTTCTGTCCTCATCCTCTTCTGTAATAAAAAAATTAGGTTCCTTTTCCTGAGCTGTTAAGTTGCCAAATGAAGCGACTGCCAATAAAGAAAAAAGAAAAAACTTTTTCCGCATTTAAAAAACTCCTATTAAATTATAAATAATTGCTTTTTCATGAAAAAAGATGCCCGGTAAATGAAAACTTTATTTCAAAATCCCGGCATCTTTTTTTTACATATTAATTGTTGAAATTATTTTTCCCATCAGAAATAAATTCCTGTCATTGATAAAACAAAGTCTAAATTAGGCGAGTTTGCAACGTTACCGCACCATTCAAATCCACCGTGATAATTTATCTGGAAACGTTTTACAATATAGAAGCTAAGCGGTAGCTGCGGTATTGCAAGCTGTACACCAAGTCCTACAGAACCATACCAGTTTTCAAGACCGTACCAGTTGCTCATGTCTTTGTTGTACCATTTGTTATTCTCGGTTTGAGTCCACCAACGCCAAGCATCATCAGTAATTGTACTGTAAATGACCGAATCGCCTGATGTAATGGCGTTTCCGTTGCTGTCCGTGTAGACATACCGTCGTTTTGGTCCTTCTACCAGATTTACAATATCGATAAATGCTGCAAGCCATATAAATTGTTCCTGAATAGGTACACGATATTCCAAAGAACCGTCAAAACGAGCAAAACCGTATTTATTACTCAGCTTGCCTTCGTATCCGGAAGTTGTTCCGATAGAAGAACCCCAACCACGTCCGACAAAGAAACCATCAACATACAGCATATCATTATCATCAATAATCGGACCTTTGCCTTTTGTGTCCTTTCCGTATAACTGTCCGCCCAGATTTCTAAAGCCGGGAAAAATAAATGAAACACCGGCATTAATTGTAAGAACATGATTAAATACCCAGTTGTTGAAGTCCATTTGCAGCAGCTTCAAATAATATGTGAAGCGTGATGACAGCGAAACGTAATCGTAATGTCCCCAAGTATATCCGGCAGAAGCACTGAATTTGTATCCGTCGTAAGGGTTTATTTTTCGTCTTGTCGTATTAATTGAGAATGATACGCCGAATGTCGACTTGATAGAAAACTCATTTACAAGCATATCTCTGTACGTTGAGCTGTTTATTTCGTTGATTTTCAACAGATATTCCGGATCTTTTACGGAATCGTAGTTAAAGCGAGACGGCAAAAACGTGTAAATAGGCTCAATGGAATAAGTTGCTCCCACAGAATAAATATTGGCAAATCGGTAAGCTGCCGATGTACTGAATAAGAAATCAAGATCGTGAATTCCCATTCCTGCCCAGTTGTCGCCACTGGAATTTGCTCCGATATAATTTAAATTTTTTGCTGTAGTACTATTTGCTCTGTCATCGTACCAGTCACGAATGTCATCATCCCTAGGATTTGATTTTGAACCGGAATAGTTCAAGTAGTCATCGGTTGTAAGCTTTCGCAGAATAGTTTGATCCCAGTTATGATAAAATTGAAGCGTACTGCTCAAGCTTACAGGCGCACCCAGAAACCAAGGGTCTTGAATTTTAAACTGACCGCCTTGTTTCGATAATGCCAGCTCTACTTTTCCGCTCATGATAATTTCACGTCCTAAAAAGTTGTTTTCGGCAACTTCGGCAAACAGCGAAACATCAGGCGGCCATTCGCTCATTGCAACTTGCAGCCCGAATTTAAAATCGGCAGTAAGACGTTCTTCAAGAATATAAATGACTTTCAGCAGTCCGGGTTTGGAACCCTGCTGAATATCGTAAGTAACGTTGTTGAAGTAGCCTAAGTTCATCAAATATGTTCGTGACAGTTCCAAATTTGATTGGTCTAGAATATCTCCGACTTTTGTATAAACGTAACGTTCCAGAACATAAGTTTTAGTTTTTTCATTTCCTCTGAAATATACCGATTCGATATAACTTCGTTTTGATTCGGTAATATTGATTTTAAAGCTTACTATTTTATTTTCTTCATCAATATTCGGAATATCTTCAATTCTTGTTTCTATGTATCCGGCGTTTCTGTACTTCAGATTCAGCATGTATAAGTCAATTTGGTATTTTGTATAATTGAAAACTTGTCCTTCACGCAGCTTTGTAATAAAAATTAAATCATCAGTAGTAAAAATTTTGTTTCCGTTCAAATCTAAGCCGCCGAAAATATAACGTGAACCTTCATTGATTTTAATTGTTATCTTGATTGCTTCACGTTCTACTTCTTTTGCATCCTTTACGGTAAAGTAGTTAATTTCAGGGCGTAGAATATCTACTTTGAAATATCCTTGTTCCCTATAGAAATTCATCAGTTGTTCAATATCTTCATAGAAAACGTTTTCCTGAAAAATACCTTTTTGTATACCTAGATACTTACGCTCTTTCGTTTTCATCTTACTTTTCAGTGTTGATTCTGTAAAACTGTTGTTTCCCTGAAATTCTATTTCGGAAATGTATGTTTCTGTTCCTTCCTCTATATGGAAAATAAGCTGAACAAGATTTTTTTCTTTAAGTTCATCGTTCTGAAAGATTTCATAGTCGACTTTTACATGATTGAAACCTTTTTCCTTATACTTATTTTCCAAAGCGATCATATCAGTAACGATTGCGCCTTTATCGACCTGATCGCCATTTTTTGTGCTAATGTCGCCAAGCAGAAAACCGATCCCGATGTTTTTGTTTCCTTTAAAAAGGATTCTGCTTATCATTGGTTTTTCCTGAAACTCATATACCAGATTAATCGAGTCGTGAAGTGTTTCGCCTGTAAGTGGATTGACTGCCGGTTCGGTTGTTACTGAAATGTCCTCAAAGTAGTTCAGTTCCATCAGTTTAAGATAATCCTGTTCTATTATGCTTAAATCTAATATGGTTCCTTCTCTTGACATTATTTGTGCTTCAATATCTTTCTTTTTGGCTTTTCTGTTTCCTCGGAAAATAACCTTGTTAATCATTTTTCCTTCATCTGATTCTTCGTAAACTTCTTCATTATTGTATTCATCAGCGATGTAATCAGCTGCATCACCGGAAACATCCGATTCCGCTTCCTGTGCAGCCAGCGGCAGCAAAATTATAAATAATAATAAACACAAATACTTTTTCTGCATAAGTGAAAATCCATCCTTAATTAAAATTTGAAACCGGATTCTATAGAAATAGTTTGCTCCATGTCGGTCATGTTTGTTAAATCTCGTGGTTTTACCGAATATCCTAATGAAATGAAAGGTAATTCCAACAAAACTTGCAATTGCAGATTAAATCCGTAATTGGTATTCGGCAATGCTAGAAAAATACTGTCATTTGTATCACTTTTTTTGTTGAATGTCATCATAGATTCAATATAAAAACCTTCAAATATGTACTTGCCTATAGAAAGACTGGAATTATCCAGCATGTCAACAAGTTGGGTGTTTGACGACAGAATATTTCCGAAAATCTCGGTGTTAAGTGAAAATGTATCTAGGTTCAGACCGCGTCGGGCGATGTTCTCCAGCGGACTGAAAAGAAAAGTATTTCCCAGATAATTTGTTGTATTCTGTATTGACTCCAAGTCATTTGCAGTTCTGGCAAAATCATTTTCATTATCTTGAGTTTGTGTAGCCGGAAGCCCCAGCAGCTGATTTAATTCATTTTCGGAAAGTTGCGGAAATGAGTAAAACCTTGTTTTAAATGACAAAAGTCTGTCATTCATTGAAAGATAAACTTTGACATTATTCTTATTTTTATCTTTTGTGCTGAAGTATGAAGTCAAATTTATTAACGGATTGAAACTTGTTCCGTCAAATTGCACAGAAGCTTCTTCAATCTTGAAAATACGATTAAGGTAATTTATTTTGCCACTTTTCAATTTTAAATCACCTTCCAGACCGAGCGTTTTGTCAATATCGCTGTACCTTAATGAAAAGCTGTTGTTTTCTGCCAGAGTCGCATTAATGAGCGGATAATTGACATTTACTTTTTTGCCGCTTGTAAATTTCAGATTGACATCAATAGGCAGCCCGATTTTTGTTTTTTTCTTTTTAGGTGTGGATTTTCCTAATTGGCTTGTGTTTATATCTATATTTGCCTGATCAACTGCTATATCACCGTCGAAAATAAAGTTTTTAGGTGCGCCTTCAAAGATAAAAGAATTAATGGAACCTTTCCCGTCGATATTGATGAACGACATGCCGAAATGCGCCGGAATATAGTCCGAACTTACAACAAATCTGTAACGGTCAAATTTGTTCTTTGAAAACAAAACTTCTCCGTATCCGGTGATAAGACCGTCGCCGCAAGTTCCGCAGACATTGACAACAGATAATTTTTTCCCGTTTCCGCGTATGACTCCGGTAGCTCCGACAATTGGGCGCGATAAGTAATCGGGAATTTTAACATTTGCGTGATAAAGTGCGATTTCTCCGGAAAATTGCGGATCTTTCATTGTACCTGAAAGAGAAAGTCTGCCGTTTAGTTTCCCGGTGCCGAGTTCTACAATCGGCAAAGTAATCATGCTTATAGGATCTATCGGGAAATGAAATAAATCGATATTTCCGCGAATTTCTTTGTTTTCGTTTTTACTTAAATTAGCATAAGCAATTCTTTGTTTACCGTTAAATAAATTGGCAATTATGCTATTTTTCATAATAATCGCTTTCAAACCGCCGTCGGCTACTGTATCTATTGTTGTACGTTTGCTTCGCCGAACGATTCGCAACCTTGTGTCTTTCAGTTTATCTTGACGTACTGTATTTCCACTGCGCAGATACGATATTGAATTATCGCGTAAGTCAAGGTGACAAAGCATTTCTTCCGGTGAATTTACATTTCCGGTAACGCCGAACGAGCTTTTAATACGGCGTGCCATGAATTCATAGCTGAAATTGCCGCCGATGTTTATATTTTTGATTTTCTTTTTATCGAGATAGAAACTTGATTGTCCCAAATTAAATTTCAGTTTACCGCGCTGGAAGTCCAGCGTACTGATTTCAATTTTATTGTTCTGCTTTTTTCCGATTACAAAAGCTTTTATCGGCATGGAATTTTTATAGACTCCGTTGACTACTTCACCTTCAAGCGAGATGTCCGGAGAAAGTAAATCATTCTTTATGCCAAGTCTAAGGTTTAGCACGCCTTTATAATCATTGCCGAGAACTTTTTTTAGTTCCATGTTGGTGATAAAAGCTTTGCCTGTAATTTTTTTATCTGCAAGCTGGCAGTTTATCGTGTAAGATTCTTTTTTTGCATTGTCGGTAAGCAGCATATCAAACTGCTTTACCTGATTGAAACTTCCCGATGCAATTCCGGTTATCTTGTTTGATGAGTCCTTATAAAGCAGTTTGTCAATCGTTAGCTGTTTATCTTTAAACAATAATGTTCCGGAAACGCTGCCGCTTTTGTCATTGAAAATATTCAAATCCGAAATGTTAAAATTTCCGCTTATTTGCGGATTACCTGCAAAGCTGCCGTTAATTTTTGCAGAAAGTTTTGGTGATGATTCGCGCAGCTTAAAAGGCAGTGGCAGTGACGAAAATGAAACATTGAATGATTTAGTTTCTTTCTGCACGGAGGCAACTTTATTTGCTGCATATAAAACGGAAATTTCTTTATTCTGATTGTGAATTGTGATTGGGAAAGAAAAGCCGTTTTCAGGTTGATAAAATGTAACAGCAAATTTATCCGGTGCAGCGTTGAACATTGCCGGAAGTTGTCCGTGTATATTCCATTTAAGTTCTTTTTCTTTAAATGCAATTTTAGTCAAATCAAAAATTCCGTTTGTAAAATCGAATTCGAAATCAAGAAGCGGCTTTGATTTATTGACAGTTTTAAAGTTTCCCTCGTGAATCATAACGCTGCCGTTGTACAATTGCAGCTTAAAGTCAGAACTTACAAGCAGATTTTCTGTAAAGTTGTTGTTGTAAAATGCAGCCGTCTGCATATTTTCTATATTAAAGTGATAAAGTGAATCTTTAAATTTTCTGTTATATTCCGAGTAAATTGAAATTCCGTTAAACGGCGAAACTGTTTCTACTGCCAGTTGCTTTTTTCCGTATTTCTTATCCATATAAAAAAGATACTTAAACGGCTGAATGTGTTTTTCATTCATCATAACTTCACTTGAAGAAATTGCGTATTTATTATTTTCCTTCTTAAATTTCAGCGAAGTAGAGATTTGTGTTGTCAGCAGCTTTATTTTGCTTATATCAACATTAAAATTAGGCTCTATTTTGGCAAAGTTAAAATTTCCGTCTACCGTAATTTTTTGCTCATCAGCGGTATTTTCTTTTTTTGCAGATGAAAAGACAAAATTTTTTATGGATAAATCAGAGTTGTTAATTGAAATATCAAAGTTGAAATCTGCATCACCGAGCAGCGGAATTGCTTTGTATTCCAGATTGCCTGATGTATCGGCTGAAAATTTTTTGTTTTTTATATCAAAATCAGCTTGTGCCAGAAGATTTATGTTTGTTATAGGCTTCAGCAGTTTCTGAATACTTTCCGGTGAATCGGAGCTGCTGCCAGAAATAATATCGAATGGAGAAAGTTTATTGACGTAAAAACCTAATTTTATGCTGTCATTGTTTCCGGCAGCTGTAAGTTCTATCGGATATTGATCTTTTATACGTTCTAGTGAGAATGTCATCGGCAGTTCATATTTCAGCCTAAAAGATTGGTTTTTTAATGATGTTCCCATTGCCTGTGTTTCGCTGAATGTTATTTCAGGAAGTACCAGCTGAAAATTCGGTGAAAAAAATAATTCTCCAATACATGAAAGTTGCGTATTTACAAATGTTTTCGTATTTGTTCCGTATTTCAGGAATAGACTGCTTTTAATGTTGGCTTTATTGTGAAAAAAATTAACTCTCAATGAATCAACGAGAACTTCGGCATACTGACCATTTTCTAGTTTTAGCCGCAGATCCGATTTTGAAAATGAAAACAAAATATTACTTATATCCGGCATTTCCTTTTTGTTTTTGGAAGATGAGTTTTGCGGCAGTTTTATTTCTTTTAGTTTTTCAATGCTTGAATCTAAATGCAGATTTTTTATATTCACACCTGTCAGCAGGTTTAACGGGGAGCTTCTGTTCTTTAGCCAAGAAAAAATTGAGTAATCGATTTGCACCGCTCCGAGCTGTATTACATTTCTGTTTTCTTTGTTAATAAGGCGGACTTCACGGATAATCACCGCATTTAAATACGGACGAATAGAAGAATATTCTATTTTGCAGCCGGTAAAATCTTCTGCTGTTTCAATAAGTTCATTTTTCTGTTCCAAAAGTTTGCGGTATATGAAAATATTTGTTCCGTACAGAAATGCGCCTATCAAAAACGAGAGAAGAAACAAAATAATCAGATTTAGTGCGACAATTTTACGCTTTTTCATATCTTCTATTTAATAAAATATTTTAGTTTCAGCATTGCTTTTTGCGAGCTTGCACCCGGTTCAAATTTCCAATTCCCGATAATAGAAACGATTGCATCATCAAGCTGCTGGTCTTCCGTCGATTTTATAATATCAATATTTGTAATATAACCGTTTTCATTTACAGTGAGAAGAAGTGTACATTCTTGGTCGGAAATCATGTTCAAAGATTTTATAGCGTCAGTGTTGTATTCTAAAAGTACTCGCGCTTCTCCGTCGCTGAAAGTAAGTCCGTTGTCTTCTGCAAAATCCATTTCAGGTTCATTAAAATCATTTTCGCTGTCATAAAGCTGCGCCGCTGCGGTAAAATTTGTTCTGAATTCCTGTGCTGAATAACTGTTTTTCGACTGATTGTAAGATACGGTTTTCCCGGAAAGTCCGGCGTTGTCTGGCGAAATTTGCGACAGTTTGGGAAGATTGTTAATTACATTTTTGAAGCCGGAAATAGTTTTGGGTTTTGCAATTTGCCCATCCGCAGCTTTGCTTTTTATCGATTCGGGCGGAGTTTTAACAAGCTTCACATTTACAATTTTATTTTCTTCGGTACGAAAAGAAACTTTTTTCTGGAAAAAAATGAAGTAGAGAAGAAGAAAGATTGCCACATGAATGAAAATCGAAACTATGAAATAATAGCGCAAATGCTCTTCGTACTGCATTATAATTCCTTTTTAATATCAGTAACTAGTGAGATTTGTTCCAATCCCAGTATCTTCACTATATCCATAATCTGAACAATCGTTTTATAAGGAAGATTCTCATCTCCCATTATATAAACTTCGGTGTTTTCAGTAGGCGACAGATTGAGAATCGCTTCGGAAAGTGACGCCAAATCAACACGCTGACCGTTTACGGCTATATTTCCTTCAGTATCAGCTTCAAGCAGAATTTTGTTTTCCGACAAATTTCCTTCTGCTGTCAAAGTTTCCGGCAGATTCATTTTTAACGAACGATTCATTTCAAAAGTTGTACCTACCATAAAAAAAATCAGAACGAGAAATATAATATCCATCAGCGGAGTCATATCGATTGAACTTTTCGGGCGGTTAAAAAATGTGTATTTCATTTTGCCGCACTCCGTTCACGACTTTTGTCAATAAGTGCTGATAAAAGGTCTGATGTGATAATTTCCATTTTTCTGATCTCGGCATCGACTTTGTCATTAAAATATTCATAAAAAAATGTAACCGGAATTGCGATTATCAGTCCGGCAGCAGTTGTTATTAATGCAGAAGAAATTCCGCTGGCAACGATTGAAGCCGTGCTTACACCTTTGTCCACAATGTTGTTAAACGATTCTATCATTCCCGTAACTGTTCCGAAAAGCCCGAGTAATGTGGAAAGTTTTGCAAATATTCCCAAAATGTTTACTTTACTGTGGTAAATCATATAAACTTCGGTAAATTTTGCGTCGAGCCGCTCACGCATTTCACTTCTGTTGATAATCGGCAGTGTCAGAATACTCAGCAAAATGGTATCAAACGGAGTTATTTTCTGTTTTGATGACTTTGAGCTTGCTTCTTTCGCAATGAGTGACTGCTTTAATGTGGAAATTTCATCGGGAATATATTTTCTGTACAGATTTAAGTTTATTTTGTAGCGTGAAAAAAATATGAACCTTTCTATTATAATGGAAAGTGAGATTATAGAAAATATTGCGAGTACGGATAAAACTCCATCGGTAATGATAGAGTTTAAGCTTACTTCATTCATGCAAGCCTCCTGCTTTTGTTGATAAATTAAAACTGAAAAAGTACGCCACCGCCGATCTTTGCGCTTAGTGAATACTTTTCAGATGCAAAATTATATTTGTTGCAAAAATGCGCAGATTGGTATAAATACCAGCGTTTCAGCAGACAATAACCTAATTTTATTTCATTATCAATCTGAATGTTTTTTGTTATTCCCGAAAATTTTATGCCGTTATCGGTTTTCAATATAAGGTTGTGTTTTGTGGCAAAGTCAACATTGCTGTTGATTCCAAAGTCGAGCACTTCATTTCCAATGCAAAGAAAGGGCGAAAACCTAAACATTATTGTGTCATTGTAAAATCCAGCCGTCAGAGTCTGCGTAAAAAACGGCGCAGTGGTATTCCATTCTGAATCTTTTATATCGGTCGGTGCGTTGTCAGCAGCTGCGTATGACGACACTTCAAGCAGCAATTTGTTGTGTTTTCGTCGGATCTGCACTCCGGAATACCAGCGGATACCAAGATATTCCATTGTGTAATCTGCTTGTTCTGCATTCAGACTGCGCTTCCAAGGAGTAATTTCTTTAACGCTTTTTTCAGTGTCGGTTTCTTCATTATTTGTGTAGCTGCGTAAAAAAATTGCCGTATTGCCGAAATTAAATGCCGCTGTAAGACTGTGGCTCATCGAAAAGTGCGGCTTTTGATATTCGATAACGAAATTGCTTTGGGCGCAGAACATGAAAAAATTTTGTACAAAAGTGAAAGATTCCAAAACAGAAGTTTTTTCATTTGTAATAAAAATCTCCGCATGATTTGTAATGTTTTTCCATTGCAGTTGATTTGCCGCTTCGATTCCACCAATAAATTCCGGCTTGTCGATATTTGCATCAAGTATTGCCA
>JBNMHA010000056.1:0-13996 GCA_050872545.1 Spirochaetales bacterium
GAAGGAGACTTACGCGAACAGAAACGAGCAGTAAGCGGCTATGCAGAAGAAGCAGCATTGAAATATGAAGCCTTGTCAAGTGATTTAAGCGGCGAGTTTAACAGATTAAGCGTTGAAATCCGCCGAGAGGCGCAATCTCTAGCTAGCGGCGCATTAAAACAGAACGAGTTGTTGGAAGAACTAAGCGCGGACTACGGCAAACTAAGCAGCGAATTAGAGAAATGCAGCGAGAACTTAGCGAAATACCGCGAATCAATGAGAGAAGCCGGAGCCAAACTACGCGCGGAATACGGTAAATTATTCGCAGAACAAAGCGAAGCCGCTCAAGCCCGACTTAACGCCATAAACGAAGAGATAAGCGCGAAAGTAGAAGCCGGAGTAAAAGACGCAGTAATTGAACTAAACGAAAAGATAGCAGAACAGGCGGCTGAACGTCTGAATGAAATTACCGAATTAGTCCAGCAACGTATTAATGAAATACAAAGTGCGGAACATACTTGTGAAAAAGAATTGAAAATCAGAATCGATTCTTACACCGAAGAAATGAATAAAATGCAGTTGCATTGTTCTGAATTGGAAATGCAGTACGAAAATGCGGTAAGAGATGGTCTGCGTAGAGCTGATAATTTAATAGAAGAAAAATTGACAGGTATGCGTGATTATATTGCTAAGGAAAAATCAATAATCGGCACTGTGGCAATTGAACAAATTAATACGAACGGAACGAAATTGGATGACCTTGTAAATAAGGCGAAAGAATATCAAAGTGCGTATGAAGATTTGGCGGTGAAAATGGCACAGTTGGAAAGCGATGTTACGGGCAAAGTCAATGTTTATTTGGAACAATTTGCTGCTCGTATGAATGAACCGGTAGCTGATGCTAAACGTGAACTGGCTGATATTTTGACTAAAGTTGAAGGCCTAAAAGATGTTATAGAATCGAAAACAAGGCTTATGGCTGATGAAATATTGAAAGAACTGGATGATAAGACAGAGCAAATTGCCGGAGCTGCGCAGTTGCATTCCGTTGAAGCAGAAGCAAAAATCAATGAATTGTTTGCGCAAGTGGAAAATCATTTGGAAAATTGCAGAACAACGGTTCAGACACAGACCGAGAAATTGCAGAAGCTTGAGGCTGCTTATCAGGCGCAGTTATCCAGAAAGTTAGGTGAAACCGATGAAGCTGTGGAAAAAGAACTTAACAATCTGCACAAAGCTTTCTTGACTGCTTCCGAAAAGTTATCAAAGGAAACTGCAAATCTTCATCGTGAATATGAAGAACGTGAGCGTGATTTATTCGCTTCTGCTCAGGATTCAATAGAAGAAATGGAAAATAAAATTGTAGGACTTGATTCCAGAATTGAAGCTGTAGGAAATGAAATCGGCGGAAAATTGGAAAAACAGTTTGCTGCGGCACAAGAAAAAATGAGTAATTTTACCGAGCGTCAGGAAAAATTGTATCAAACAAAAATTGCTGAATTGCAAAAACAGTTTAAAGCTGAACTTGAAAGCACGCAGTTTACATGCAGTTCAAAATTAGCGGAAATGCAGACTGATATTGATAACAGAACTCAAGACGTTTATATGAAATTAAATAAAATTTATGACAATTTCTCTGTGGACGCGATGAAGTTTGATAATGAAAACCGTGAACGTTACCGCGCATTGCTGGAAAAAATGGAGGCTGCGGCGGAAAAAGTTGATACGCTGAAAGAAGAACTTTCAATGGGAATGGAAGAACGTGTAAAACGTGAATTTGAAATGGCAGATGAGTTGTTTGTCGGTAAAACTCAAGAAATGAAAGAAAATATTCTGCGTATGGAAGCGGAGAACGAAAAGCAGCTGAATGATTACCGCAGCGAATTGGTTCGTGTTCAGGATGCGTTGAAAGTAATTGAAGATGATTATTCACAGATGATGAAAAACAAACTTGCTGTACTGGACGAACAGGCAGCACATCAGCTTGCTGATATTAAAAGTGCGCTTTCCGAAAGTGTTGCAGTGATTAATTTAAAAATGTCGGAATTGTCTGACAAAATGAAGTCTGTAGAAAATTCTTATGCCGAGAAAGCAGAGTTTATGCTGTTTAATCAGGAACAGAAATGGAAAGAAATAGAGGATAAATACAGCAATTTTGATGAACATGTTAATGCTGTTTACAGAAGACTTCCGAATGCCGCTAAGGAAATGGACGAAGTTATAGCAATCGGAAAAGCTAAATTGGAAGATACGGTTTATTCACAGATTGCGCAGCAAAAGCAGCATTTCCAAGAAGTTGAAATGCAGCTGGATGCAAAAGCTTTACAGTTGAACAAGAAGATGCAGGAAATGCAGCGTTCTATCCGTGATGTGGATTCTCGTTTTGCGGCACAGTATTTGGAACGTTCTGGAGTTCTTGACGAACGAATTGCTTCCATTGAATTTGAAATTTCTAAGTTTGAACGCAACATTATGCTTGTTCAGAAAACAGGTGAAATGAAAGATGAATTGGAAAAGGAAATTTGCATACTCAAAGATACAGTGGCTGAAGTAAAAGCTGACAAGAATAAAATGGAAGTTCTCGGTGAACGAATGGCTGAACTTGAACGGACGGCAAATGAACGTTATGAGAAATTGTTTGCGGAATCTCAGTCTTACGAAGATTTGAATGCAAGGATAAAGGATTTGCAGCAGGAAATTGAAAGTGCTGAAGACAAGACACAGGATCTGCGTGATATGCGACTTGCAACTCAACAGCTTGATGCAAAATTTATTGCACTTGAACGTCAATTCGGACGGTTAGATTCTATGATCGGCAAAATCGAGACATCCGAAGCGATTGCCAAAGATTACTCGCAGAAACTGAATGAAATGCGTTCCAATGTTTTTGAACTGCGCCAAATGATGAATACGCTTGAATCTCAGTGGCAGGAAATGGAAGTTAAACGAAAAGTTTACGGTGAGAAAATGGAACATTTTGAAAGCGAAGCAGATTTAATTCTTAATTCGCAAAGCCAAATTAACGCTGTAATGACGAAATTTAAGCAGATGGATTTGCTTGTGGAAGATTTGGAATCAAGAACAGGTGCGGTGCGCCATTTGCAGGATTGGCTGATAAGAGCGGAAACTCGTATGGAAAACATGAAGAATGATTTGCAGCGTGTGCTTCCGGATGAAAAAATTGATGTGGCTGAAAGTTCAGGCAATTTGGGTGAAAGTATTCGTCAATTACATCGTCAGGGAATGAGTGTCGAAGATATTGCCAAAATTGTCGGTACTTCGCGTGAAGAAGTAGAATTCGCTTTGGAATTGGAAGATGTTCTTACATCAAAAAGATAGTAAATCCTTTATATGATAAAAAGATTACTCTTTATTATTAAAAAAAGATTAGATATAAAGCAATAAATCTCTTGGGAGGGGATTATGGAATTATTTTATTTTTTTCTGTCATTAATATGTTCTTTGGGAGTCATATTATTTTTTAGGTTTAAGGACAGAAATAACCGAAGTTTTGAAAAGATTTTTCAGCTGTCAAATAAGGTTCGCAGCGAGATAGAAAACGGTTCTTCTGAAAATTTGCAGCAGCTGCGAATGTACAATGAGACTATTCTTGAAACATCGAAGCGCGCCGAACAGATTTTGTCCGAACTAAAGGAATATTCGCAGCAGCAGAATAAAAATCCTACAGATGAAAAAATGATGAACCGAATAAATGCACTGGAGCAGCAGCTTGACGAAACTCGCAGCGCAATTAATGAACAGCACAGTTCTCCGATGACCGTTTCCAGAAATATTAAAAGTTTGCTGAAAGAATCAATGAAAGAAATGAAAAGTATGCGCAGTGAACTGAAAGAAATGCAGGATGATTTGAAGCTTTCTGAAAAAAATACTACTTCCACATTAAACAATCACAGCAGAGACATCGGCTTAAAAATTTCCAATTACCGAAAGGAACTGGAAATGTTTGTCAATGAACACTGGAAGAAGTTTTCGGATGAGGCTGAATTTTTGAAAAGTGATTTACAGAAACTTTCTGAAAAGATGGAATCTTTAAGAGTAGAGCAACTTTCTTGTTATAAAAGTGATTTGGATGGCTGCGATAAAGAAGAGCGCGAGAAGCTGCAAAATCTGCGTGATGATGTAATCAAACTTCGTGAGGAAGCGGAAAACGATGTTACAAAGAAAATTCAGGATTATGCCGCGTATTTTGACCGTTTGGAAACAAGAGCGCAGAATTTTTCTCAAGAAATTGATTTGGAACTGAAAAAAAATGTGGACGAGAAGCTTACCGATATTGCCGGATTGTACGAACGCAAGACAGCGGAACTTTCAGATTACGTTAATGAATTGCAAACGAGTGCGCGCAGTGTGTTGCAGAAAGAAGTGCGTGAACATGAACAACGCAACGAAACTCTTACAGAAGAATTTAATAAACGAAATAATGAAGCTGCCGTTGAGATGACGGAATTCCGTACTTTTATAGAAGAGTCTTTGAAAAATCTTGAAACTTTGCGCAATGATTCTTTTGCTAAAATAAAAGAAGCGGAAAAAGACCTTGATGCGCATATAAATATTGCATCGGAACAAGCGTTGAAGCTGGAATCAAAAGTTTTTGACAATGTTAATAATCAGCTGCGTGATTTCAGAAATGCGACTGATACGTCAATAAAGGAAGTTCAGCAGGATTTACGCTCTAAAATGGAAGAAAGTCGATTGTCCGTTGAAAAAATGGGCGAAGATATTTCATTAAAAAATATTAAGTATTCCGGAATTCTTGAATCGCTTCAAAAAGAAGTTGATACAATGAAGAGTGAATCGAATGATTTTACAGCGAAATGCAATTCATCTATGGAAGAGCTAAAAGTGAAAATGGCAGGATTCGGCGCACGCATAGATTCTGAAATCAGCAGAATGGATCAAAATGCACTTGATAAATTGAGTGAGACAAAAGAACATCTTGTGGCTGAACGTGAAAGCCTTGAGGAAAATCTTAAAAACGAACTGGAACAGCTTACTTCCAAGATGGAAATTCAGCGTGATGAACTTTTTAAGAATGTATCGAAAGATTTTTCCGACCTTGAAATGCGCTTGAATGAAAAACGTCAGGATTTGGATTCAAAGATTTCCGATATAAGCAGTTTAATGACAAGCAACACAGACGGAATTCGCTCTGATATTGAGTACAAATATTCGCAAATGGAAGGCGAAGTGAAAGAACGGCTTGAGGAAATAGAAAACAGTTTTGAGATGAAACGAAGTATTTTAGAAAAGCAGGTTGAAGATTTTGAGCATACTTTGAATAATTCTCTGGAAGAATTTGAACGGCGAATTGACGGAACCGACAGCCATTTGCTTGAAGTTGAAAATGAATATTTTGCAAAGGGCGAAAAGTATATGGCTGAAGTGAAAACTCATGCGGAGGATTTGGAACGCAGAGCCGTTCAGTTGCATGAAAATCTTGAGTTATTAAAAGGAACAGTTGATTCCGATGTAAATGCGCATATTGAAAACGGTAAGAAAGAAATTGCAGAGGCGATGGAAAACGGTCACAAAGATATTGAACGCGTTTACCGTGAGTATGAAGCGGAATGTAATGAAAAAATCAGCAAGTACAAGGAAAATCTTTCTACAATGGAACAGAATGTAAAACGTGTAGAGGAACGTTTTGACTTGCAGCTTGAAAATAAGCTGTCATCTGTAGATAATGATTTATCGAGAAAGCTTGATTTACTTAGTGAGACTTACCGCAGCAGAGTCAACAGAATGACTGATGAAGTGGCTGATTTACAAAGTAAGACACAGCAGAATTTGGAAAATCTTCAAAATGATACTGATTCCAAAGCCAACAAGCTTTTGGAAGAAACTCAGTCACGAATGACAGAACTTGAAACTGGTTATAAACAGCTCAAAGATCAGCTAAGCAATCTTGGTGCGACTTTGGGTTCCGAATTGGAAGCGCAGCTGCTTGACGGACGCACTCAGATGAATAATCATTTATGCCAGATGGAAACAGATTCGATAAAACGTATAAATGAATATAAAAGTGAACTGTTGTCCGTAAGAAAAGATTTGGATGATTTCAACAATCAGTTTAAGCAAAAAATTAATGAAAGCGGTGCATTGATTAATGACCAGCTGAAAGAAAAATACGCTGAAATTGAAGCTGATAACGAAACTCAAATGGACAGAATCAGGGAAAATCTTGAATCTGTTGAAAAGGGGCTGCGTACAATGGTTACGGGTTCTGTTTCTGAATTAAAAGACAGAGTGGAAACAATGTACAGTCAGCTTCAAACTGATTATTCCGGAAAATTCGATACTGCAATTAACGATAATACGGATAGATTAGACCGTTTCAGCGAAAATTTCGGTATTCTACAGTCGCAAATTACCACATTGAGCGAACGCATTGATGCGGATATTAACCAGAAAGTAAACAACGGACTTGCTGTAATGCAGTCTGAATTTGACGAAAAAATGAATGAGTCAAGAGAAATTCTGCGTGTTTATGAGGAAGATTCCAAAAAACTGTTTGAAAATTACAAGAACGATTTTGAGAATATCAAAGAAAGCATGAAGCAGATTGATGAGCGCTATACTACAAGCTTTGAAGATGAAACTGCAAACTTGAACAAGAAAATTGCTCAGATTGAACTTGCCGTAAAGAAATTCGAGAAACAGACCCAGACTTTTGACAAAACCATAATGGCGAAAGAACGGCTTGAAAATGATTTGAAACAAATTGCGGATCAAATGCGGGAAGTAAAAGCGCATAAGAATGAAATTGACGACATTGAAAAGAAGATTATCAATATCGCTTATGTCGCTGGAACGACTGATGATAAGTACAACGACATTTTAAACAGCAGCAAAAAAATTGAAGTACTGTCGCAATCAATTCAGGAAATGCGTGATTTTGTGGATCAAGTACAAGTGCGGATTGATCATTTGTCCGATGTGAAAACTGAAATCGGAAATATAGAATCTGCGGTAGATATGCTTTCGGGCAGATATAACAACATTGAAACTCAAATCAGCCGTTTGGATGATAAGGAAGGCGATTTGCAGCGTGTAAAAAATACGTTCGGAAAAGTTGATACTACAGTTCGTGATATTGAAAACCGTATTTTGAATATTACAAAAAACATTGAAAATTTGCAGCTTAAAGAAAACGTATTTGAAAAATCAATGGCTGAATTTGAGCGAAATGCGGCTCCGATTGTTAATTCTTACGATGTTATAAAAGAAGTTGTAGAACGTTTTAAGACAATGGATGCGCTGCTTTATGATTTGGACAGCAGAAAGGAAGCTTTGAGTTCTGCCCGTGAGAAAGCCGTAAAAGCACAGACGTTGTTTGAAAACCTTAATCGTGAATGTGATGAGAAGATTAAAGTGATGGAAGGAATGCTTGCAAATGGTTCGGCAGCTGTTGGGCGGCAGTCCGGTGAAAAGCGCAAAGTTTCTTCTGATAACAGTGACAATACAAGAGACGCTGTACTCGGTTTGTTTAAACAGGGAACGACTACGGATCAAATTGCAAATATGTTGAAACTTTCTACTGCGGAAGTAGAGTTTTATATTGATTCGCAGAAAGACGGAAAATAATCGGTATGCGGTTTTTTCGGCTGTTTTGGGTAGCATTATTTCTTCTTTTTTCCTTTGTATGTAATGCTTTTACCGAAAAGGCGCAGCAAATTTTTGAAGAAGTGCAGCAGCTGACGGAGCAGGAAAAACTTTTTCTGACGGAAACTTTTTCTGAAAGTGATGACAGTTATTTACTGGATTGGTACATATATTTTTGTGGCGAAAAAGATTTTCGTGACAAAGCACGTTTAAGAGCTTTTTATATCGAGAAAAGAGCTTGCATTGAGGATGAACTGCGCAAAATTTTCGGTTCGCTTAATGTTCGGCTTTTTTCTGCGGATGAACAAAAAAAATTTGCAGAATCATTGAATATGCTGCTTCATAAGTTTTTTTTCAAGAAATATAAGGCTGATGCTGATGCTTTCTCGGAGGCTGTGAACAGCGGATATTATAACTGCGTAAGTTCTTCTATTTTATATATGCTGCTTTTGTACCATTTTGGAATGGAAGCGGTGCCTGTGCAGACAACGGAGCATGTTTTTATTTCGGTTTGCTTTTCCGATGGTTCAAAAATTGA
Source organism: Spirochaetales bacterium (assembly GCA_050872545.1). Taxonomy (GTDB): domain Bacteria; phylum Spirochaetota; class GWE2-31-10; order GWE2-31-10; family GWE2-31-10; genus RGIG8597. The sequence continues at coordinate 8,141 of JBNMHA010000056.1, forward strand.
TGTAGAAACGACAAATGCGTATGGTTTTGATCCCGGTAAAAAAAAGGAAGTGCTTGATGAACTGGGAAAAGTTACCGGCTTTTCTTATGTAAAGCAGAAAATTTATAAAAATCGATTCAATATTTCACTGAAGTCGCTTTTAGTTTTGCCTGTTCATAACAGAAGTGCCTATTATACTAAAGTAGGGAAGCATAAGGATGCCTTGCGTTTGGCTTGGTTCCTGAAACGTTGCAGAAATGATGAGCGTGGAGATAGCGAATTTCATGTTTGTTATTACAATTTGTTGGCGGATTTGTCGTCAAAGCGTGATTTCGATACAGAATTGCAGTTGCTTTATTACTATGTTGAAAATATTGATGCAGAAAATGCCAGAATTCGCAAAATGCGGTTTCAGGCGTTGGCGGAAATGCTGCTTGCCTGCAAATCACAGCAAGATTTTGATTATATGCAGGTTCTTTTAGATAAAGAAAGAAACTTTTGCAGTGCTGATGAGAAAAATGATTTTAATTCATTGGAAAATGCTCTTTATGTCAGCAAGGCGCAGTTTTATTACAGAAATAACAACATTGAAGAGGCTTATAAAGTAATTTCCGAAACTGCGGATAAGAAAAACAAGGCAATTCTGTTGCGCAATACTTTTGCCGTTATTAACCAAAATGCTTTGAATACAAAAGATTTTGATACGGCGCATAAACTTTTGCTGCGAGGAAGAATATTTTTTCCCGATTCACAGGATTTTCAAAAAGCTATAATGACATTTTGGAATAATTATCTTGTTTATTTTTCGCAAAAAGGCGATTTTACCGGCGCAATTGCTTTGCTGAAGCAGGAGAGTGGAGAACTTAGGGAAAAAGACAAGCGACAGTTAATGCTGACTCTTTACAATTCGTATGCGTACAGTGAATATAAGAAGGAAAATTATCTGGCAGCTGCGGAAATTTGCGTTGAAGCAAACAAAATTTTGGGAAAAGAAAAAGTTGTTTCGGAAAATATGAAAGTTTACTATTTAAATGCGTTGAAGCAAGCAGACAAAGACGGAAATTCTAAGTTGAAATCTAAAATTATAAATGATGCTTCTGTTTATTTCCCGAATTTTCCGGAGTAAAAATTAATTTTCAGTTTATTAGCAAAGAAGGAAATTATGAAACGTTATTTTTATCTGACACTTTTAATGATGATTTTTTTTATTTCGTCATGCAAAAAGCAGGAGCGAGTTCTGACGGTATTGTCGGATGATATTTTTATGCTGGATGCAGCTGCGCTTTTTCAGGCGGAAAATCCGGATTTTACAGTGCAAGTAACTTTGACTGAAAAGAGCAAAAATGGCATTTTTTCCAATACAAAAAAGAATGAAACGGTACGATATGATTTGATTGCCGGCGACTATTTTCCGTATGAACCACTTAGTTCGTCGCGTTTTGCGAAGATTGAGTTGTATGATAATCAAGACTTTTATAGCTTTGAGCTTGATTTTTACCAAAAAACAAAAGAAATCGGTGTTATTTATTCGTGTAATTTTCCGGTGATTGTCGGAGCTGCCGGTAAGGATAATTTGCCTGATGCAATAAGTTCGGATGATTTCCAAAAAATTTCACTGTCTGAATCTAATACGGAAAATGGGGAAGAAGAATTTGCTTTTGTTCCGCAAATGACAAGTTTTCCGGAAATTGAATTTTATTTCATAGGGCAGGATTTGTATTCTTTTCAAGATGGAAAGTATGTTTTTTCAATCGATGGAGTAAATACTCAGTTTCAGCGTTATCATTTTTTTAATCAGACAATTGCAGATGAGAGGTTGATACAGCGTTATATTCGTAGAAATGAAAAATTGGATGCAGAGTTTTACATACGCAACGGAATTCAGCGTTATGATATTCGGTACTTTTCGGAGGCAAAAACTTTGCCGTCTGATAAATATAAAATTCATTTTATCAGTGATAACTCTACACTTTCATTGAAACAGAATGTAATTGCATTTAATAAACTTTCTTTTTCCAAAAAAGAAGCTGCTGCTTTTGTTAATTTTCTGCTCAGTTATAGAATTCAAGAATATTTGTATAATGAATCATCGACTTTAATGCAGGCTTTGGCTTATAAAAATATTCATTTCCCGGTTATTTCGGGAATTATAGATGACAGCACAACGGATAATTATATCGGTGATTTAAGATATTCTTACTTCGGTGATGAAAAGCAGCATCAAAAATTTATGAATGTTTACAACACGACAATGGATTTAATAGCAAGAGATCGTTTGAAAAAGGAAGATTTTGCTGACTTTATAAATAAACAAATAGATTGAAAAAAATATTTGACAGCTTAGTTTAAAACAATTACCATGAGTCATCTTAAATTATATCGGAGGCTGTATGGCTGAGGTTGTTTTAAAGGATATCGATAAAGTATATCCAGGAAATGTTAAAGTTGTTTTTAAAAACAATATTGAAGTTAAAGACAAAGAGTTTGTAGTTTTTGTAGGTCCATCAGGCTGTGGAAAATCAACTACTTTGCGAATGATTGCCGGTTTGGAAGACATCACTGCCGGAGATCTTTTTATTGACGGAAAAAGAATGAATGATGTCGCACCAAAAGACCGTGATATTGCAATGGTTTTCCAAAACTATGCGCTGTATCCTCACATGACTGTGTTTGATAACATGGCTTTTGGTTTGAAAATCAGAAAATTTCCTAAAGAAGACATAAAAACAAGGGTTGATGAAGCAGCAGGTATTCTTCATATTGAAAATCTTTTGGACAGAAAACCAAAAGCTTTGTCCGGTGGACAGAGACAGCGTGTTGCAATGGGACGTGCAATCGTAAGAAAGCCTAAAGTTTTCCTTTTCGATGAACCTTTGTCAAATCTTGATGCAAAACTGCGTGTTACAATGCGTGCTGAAATCTCAAGATTGCACCAAAGACTGCAAACTACAATGATTTATGTAACACATGATCAGGTTGAGGCTATGACAATGGCTGATAAAATCGTTGTTATGTACAACGGTCATATTCAGCAGATTGCTTCACCGTTGGAATTATACAATAATCCGGCAAATAAATTTGTTGCAGGTTTTATTGGTTCTCCTCCTATGAATTTTATCAATGTTAAAATTGCGGAAGAGGGCGGAAAAGTTGTTGCGAAACATCATGACTTTACAATTACTCCGACAGCAGAACAGCAAGCTGCTTTGAAATCTTATGTAGGAAAAGAAGTTATTTTTGGAATTCGCCCTGAAGATATTTATGAAGATAATTCTTCTAATGACAGAATCAAAGCTACTATTGATGTAGTAGAACCTTTGGGGGCTGACCAGCACTTGTATTTGTCTACTTCTGACGGTTCACAGCTTATTGCTCGTGTAGATCCTAAAGTTGTATGTAAACCGGGCGAAGTAAGAGAACTTGCTGTAAGCGTAGAAAAGTCTCATTATTTTGACCCTGTGCCTTCTGTTTCTCCTACTGGAAAATCAGAAGAAAAATGCATTATCTAAGATGAAAAATTTTCACCGCAGATGATATTTTTCTAAATAAGGAAAAGGCTGTAACTATGAGGCGGCAATTAAGGCTTTGCTTCATAGTTTACAGCTTTTTTTAACTCTAATAAAAATTTCAAAGAGTGGTAATTGGTGGAATATCAGAATTCAGAAGAAGAACTGCAAGAGGCAGTGGCAGCAGGTAAACCTGTAATTATAAAAACATGCAAAATGAATCGTGAAACAGAAGAATATATTCTTTATGTGCTTGAAGTGTTTTTATGTCATATTGGAAAACAGAAAATTCAAGATCAGCTTTCGTATTGTATTAGAGAACTTTTGAATAATGCAAAAAAAGCAAACATGAAACGTGCTTTTTTTAAGGCTGAAAAATTGGATATACTGAAACCTGATGATTATTCAAATGGAATGCAGCTCTTTAAAGAAAAGACGGTAAATAATGCCAAATATTATCTTAATTTGCAGAAACAGATGAACATGTATGTTCAAGCTTATTTTAAGATAAAAAATTCTTTCTTGTTTATTGTAATTTCTAATAATTCTCCACTTTTACCTGTAGAAAAGGAACGCATAGCGTTTAAAATCAAAAAAGCCAAAACGTTCCGCTCTGTTGAAGAAGCGTTTCAAACATTTATGGATGATTCTGAAGGGGCAGGATTGGGTATTCTTATTCTCATCTTAATGTTCCGCAAAATAGGTTTGAGCGAAAAGCACATTGAATTCATATCAGACGGAGATTTGACACATGTAAAAATCGATTTGCCGTTATCTCTTATTACCCGTGAAGACGGTGAAAAATTGAGTGAGGAAGTCGTTAAAGAAATAGATTCAATTCCACCAATTCCGGACTATGTACGGAAAATTATGCGCATGGTAGAAGATGAAACTCTGAATTTAAAGGATTTAAATGAAGTCATTGGAAAAGATCCGAGATTAACTATAGATATTTTAAAGATGGTAAATTCGGCATCTTATCGCCGTATAAATAAAATTGAACGCATTGATGTGGCAATTTCAATTGTTGGATTGAAAGGAATAAAACTTTTAATTCAATCTTACGGTGTTTTGATTGCATTGGAGAACAAATACGATAAGAAGATTCAGGAAAAAATTTGGAACCATTGTCACAGAGTGGGAAATACGGCAGCCAGACTTTGTAAAATTTTCAATCTTCAGGATTTAGAGAGCCAAGCTTATATTTGTGGTTTGCTGCATGATATTGGAAAAATAGTAGTTTTGTCTTTACACCAAGATACTATTTTGAAAGTTCAGGAATATTGCGAAAAAAACGGTTGGGAAAAAAATACTTTGGACTGTTTGCTTTCAGAAACAAATTCATTTTTAATCGGCAAAAAAATGGCTGAAAAATGGGATTTAAGTCCGGAACTTTCTTATGTTATTTCACATCAAATAGAACCGTTTAACAGTGATGAAGATAAAATTATGTTGGTTAAAATTGTGTATCTTGCAAATGTTATTGATAATATTTTAACTGAAGGCGATGAAGATTTGGAATATAAAGATTCAATATTGGAAGATTTTGGAATAAATAATTCAAATGATTTTGTAGATATTGTGTCTAAGTTAAAAAATAGCCTTTGATATTATTTCGTAGAAAAATAGCTTCGTTTATTTATCACTAAAATAAATTGCTTTTTATTTTGTTTTATTCTATTATCTCTCATTCATAAAGAAAATTATTTAAGGAGTTTTAAAATATGACTGATAGAAAATATTTATTTACTTCAGAATCAGTAAGTGAAGGACATCCAGATAAACTTGCAGACCAAGTTTCTGACGCAATCCTTGATGCTTGTTTAAAACAGGATCCAAAATCAAGAGTAGCTTGCGAAACTTTTACTACCACAGGAATGGTAATGGTTGGTGGTGAAATTACAACAAAAGCAGTACTTGATGTTCAGGAAATTGTTCGTGGTGTTGCTCGTAAAATTGGTTATACAGATGCAGCATACGGGCTTGATTGTGATTCAATGGCTGTAATGAACGTAATTCATACACAGTCACCTGATATTTCTCAAGGTGTATCTGGTGTCGGACTTGAAGAGTTTAAAGGACAGCAGGGAGCTGGAGATCAGGGAATGATGTTTGGTTATGCATGTAACGAAACTCCTGAATTGATGCCTATGCCTGTAATGCTTTCTCATAAAATTTTACTGAAAGCAGCGGAACTCAGAAAAAGCGGTGCGATTAAATGGCTGCGTCCAGATTCTAAAAGCCAAGTAACAATTGAATATGAAAATAATAAACCTGTAAGAATTGATACTGTTGTTGTTTCTCATCAGCATGATGACAATGTTTCTTATGATGAAATAAAGAAGACAATTATTGAACAGATTGTTAAACC
>JBNMHA010000057.1:0-13948 GCA_050872545.1 Spirochaetales bacterium
ACTATGGGACTTGGCAAGCAGGGCATGGTCAATGCTGCGCTGCTGTGTGCAAGAATTCTAGCTAAAAATTAAAAACGAAACAGCTGTTTGCAAAACGGACAGCTGTTTTTTTACGGAAGCAAAGTGTGAAAAAAAAAGCTTGTTTTATTGTATTTATATTTTTTTTGGTTTCAAAACTTTCTGCACAATCTATTGATTATAAAAATCCGGAAGTTACAAGATTATACATCTTCGGAATGATTTCATTTTACGTAAAATACGAAATGTATTGCAGTGCAGAAGCTATCGGTTATTTTAAATACCCTGCAAATGTCGGTGACAAAGAATATTTTTTCACTTACGAAGGCATACAATTTTATAAACAGTCAATGTTTGATGAAAACTTCTACATTTACCGCCTTCCACTTCCGGCAAATTTATGGACAAACAGCCGAGGGGAATTAATGCTGTTCCGCAAAGCTTTTGCACCAGTAACAGATGCCGACCGCAAAGCTTTGAATTTTCCTTACGGTTATGCGCGCGACTTTAAGTAGCCAAAATGTCAAGTTTTATTTTTTTAATTTGTTCATCAAGTTACGCTTCTATCCGTTGGTTTGCACGACAAATTATACCTTGAGTTACGATGTGGCAGCTTATTTCATTAATTCCGGCATTTCTTTAATAGCCCGGCAACCGCTAAACATTTTTTCAACACTAAGTTCTACCATCATAAAATTACCATAATTTCCATCAATGCCGGCTCTACCGTCAACGCCTCTTGCGCCATCGCTGCCGCGTTCTTCAAATGTGCGTCCTTCTTTATCATGATACACTCGCACTCCGGCTTCACCTCTGTCGCCTCCTCGTCCGCCATCACCGCCTCGACCGCCCTGCAGCCGTACATCAAAAACATCCTGCAGATTTTGTCCCGACTGAATTGTTAATTTTAAAATGCCACCGTTTCCGCCATTCCCACCATTGCCCCCAGAACCGCCGTCTCCTCCGTTTAATGAGTGAGATCTGTGGCTGCGGAAAAATGAATTCCCGTCTCCTCCATCACCGCCTTTTCCGCCACTGCCGCCGTTTCCGCCTCGAAAATCAAGCACTATGCGCCGGTGTGCACTCATCAATATAGTTTCATTTGTTTCTGTATCATAAAAAACAATCATTTTATCAGAATTATCAGAAAACATTTTGCCACCTGAAGCAAATAAATACGCTGCTTCTAAATTCTTTGTCTTTCCGTTTTCACCTGATGTTCCGTTCTCACCGACTTCACCGTTTAATGAAGAAACTGTTTTTAATACAGTCGGTGAATCACCGGAAATGCCGTCTTCACCATTTCTACCTACAGCTCCGGAAAAATCCAACGTATCAAAAGTTTTCCAATTTATAAGCCAATTCTCATAAGTTCCGCTGAAACTGTTTTGGGCAACATAAACTGCCGCAGAATAATTTTTTTCATATAAATAATTTATATTAGGATATTCAGCTTTTATTATCAAACTTCTGCGGTCTTGGGAAACAATTTTAAAACAGTCACTTTCAAATATTAATTCAGAATAATTAGGATACTTTATAATTTTCTTTTTTCCAGCTTCAGTCACATCGACTTTCACTTCATATAATTCGCCGGGTACAATATCTTTTGCATCGTTTTTCATGCCGACAGGAAAAAGGCAAATATTTAATGATTCGATTGATTTTTCTTTAATCGAAACAGAAACGCAACCTAAAAATAAAAAGCCGAAAGCACACAGTAAAAGCCACAAAATTTTTCTCATAAAAATATTAAGTCCTCCAAAGTGTTTTTTTATCAATCCTAGACAGCAATTCACAAATTTCATCAAAAGTCATTCCGATAGCAGCTTCCTTTATAGAAATAAGCTTTTTCGAGCCGTCATTTTGTTTTAAATATGCCAAATTAAAATATTTCAGTTTACTCAGTTCATTTGCATTCATAATCTTTTTGTCAATAATGTACTTCCCGAAAGGCGTTTCTTCTATTTTAAGATGCTCGTTTTCATTAACAAAAACAAAATCAGTCATATCAAATATCGCATTAATATGCCCTTTTGAAATATGGTACGTCCGCTTCACTTTTTCATTCCATTCGTGCTGCGTATATTTATGCTCGTCGATAATCGGAGTCGCAATATTATTTTTAAGGTTCTCAAAAAGCCCACGATTAAGTTCATGCAAATCCAAATCGAAATTGTGCAGCTGAACTGAAATAACAAAGATATTAGAATCAGGAGTATAACGCCCCATAATCGATGGCAAGTCATAATTTACTATATAATAACCATTTATACGTTTTACCGTCTGTCCGTAAAACAATTTAAAATCTTTTTCATCGGTAAAAATATCAAACAAATCATCCTGAGTTATTCCCAAAAAGTGCGGAGCGTCAAATGCGCTGATAATTTGCGCCTCGTCAAAAGGCACATCGAAATATTTTTCAAACTCATCTACCATTTCAGGAAACTGGGCAATAGCTTTTTTTGCGTATACGGCAAAATAATATTCTGTTGAATAATGCTGGGCAACAAGGAAATCTCTGCAAAATATTCGTCCGTTAATATTTGCCAAGTATGTTACATCTCCGAATTTTTGCACTGCACTTAAAATTACGGTTTCATATTTCAAAAGATTTGTTTGCGGTCGGACGTAAATCACCACGTTCGGTAAAAGATTGTTATAATTTCTATTATATGGTATAAGAACATCGGGTTTCAGCTGCGAAAAATGTGGCACTCCATTCATCTTGATATTTTTATCCTGTTTTTTTAGATTAATATTTTGTTTTGAATTATATCTTATGTTAGAGAAAGAAGATTAAAAAAATATGCAATTTATAAGCTCTTCTGAAAAGAATCATGTTCTTTTGAAGATAAAGTATTTATTTTCTGATATAAAAACTCTGTTTTCAAAGTTAAGCTTTATTTTTATATTCATTTTTTTTCCATTATCGCTGTTTTGTGCAAATACAGATTCTTCATCTTCTGATGAAAATACAGTATCCGATTGGCGCAAATCAAACGAAACTTTTTATTTACAGACATTGGCAAAAGAATTAAACAACGCAGATTACAATGACTTGAAACAGCGTTCTATGTCGTTGGGTCTATCACCGAAAGATACTGCCGGAGAATACAGAAATCAGTTGGCAGAATATTACGGAATAAAGCTAATATCTGAAAAAACGTACACCGGCGATAAAATAATTCTTGAACATGCCGGTGAACTAAAAATGATTAAGCTTGAAAAAGAGAATGAAGAGAATCTTCATATAATCGGAAAAGCAAAAATTATAATAAACACAAAAGACAACGAAGGAAAAAGTGCAAAGCGAGAAATCGAAGCAGACGAAATTTTTGTAGATTTAAAAAACAAGGAACTGTCCGGAATAGGCAACGTAAAATATAAGGATGATAATCTTGAATTTGACGGAGTTCAGTTCTTCTACAATTATGGACTGAATCGAGGCGCACTTCTAAACGGTAAAACTAAGATTAAACAAAAAGATCAGTCCGGGCTTGACGGTGCTTTTTTTATCGGTGAGCGAATCACCTACCTTGGTGAAGAAGAATCTATTCTTTACAACGGAAAAATAACAACTTGCGATGCGGAAGAACCGCATTACAGTATTCAGGTAAAACGTCTTTGGCTGAATAAAGACAGTGAATGGGGATTACTCGGCGGAGTTGCTTACGTCGGCCCGATTCCTTTTCTTTATATTCCGATTTATTATCACCCGAAAAGGATAGACTTAAATCCGTCAATCGGGTACAGAAATCGTGAAGGCTGGTTTCTACAAACGACGTACAGTTTAATCGGAGAAAGCAACACAAATGACAACATTAACGCCAGTAAAAATCTGGAAGCCGGACTTTCAAGCCGTCGTGCCGCACCTACAGGAAAAGCTTTATTCACAATTACAAAAAGTGATATGGATAAATGGCTTAACAATTTTTACGATTCACATCCCTTTTATGCAAAACACCCAAAATGGAGAAAATTGCCAGAAACACAAAGAATCGATTTATCACTGAAACTTTTTACTGACGCTTACACAAATATCGGTTTCTATTATGGAGCTTCATTTTATGCAAAAATCGAACATCCTAAGTTTCCGTTTGAAATGAATTTGCTGACAGATTACGGTTTTTCACGCCGACTGTGGAAAGATACCGAAACCGATTTGTACATAGCGTATAATCCGGCAGATAAACCAACGGGCAGCTCATTCAGCTGGGATTCCGTAATGGAAAACACTTACTTCAACTGGGAACAAAATCCGCTGTTTTTCAGAACTTCACAGTATTTAACATTCAACGGAGAATTATTCAAAAACGCTATAAATTTCAAATACAAAGGCCAATTGGAATATGCGTCCGATACATCTTTTTTCCGTGACTATTACAACAGAGCGACATCTTTTTCATATATAGATTTAGCGTTAAAAGCAGTGACTTACTTAATAGAATCAAACGAAGCCGGTAACACAATTTTCCAGACAAAGGATGAGGAGAAAGCGAGCAAGATAACATCTACTTCCAATTTTTTATCTTTTTCGTTTAGCCCGAAGAAATTTCCCGACCTGTTCGGTCTGAAGCCGCTGAATACTTTTACCATCGACGCAGATACAACAGTTAATTTTACTGCCGAAACAGTTGAAGAATATTCCAAAACCTCATTGGGAATCGGAGAAGTAGAAGACCCCAGAAGCGAGCGATTATTCATTGATACATTTTCCGCACCTAAAGTAAAAGTCGCACTCGGCGGAACTCTTTTAGACTACGAAACATTTGTAAAAATGAAAGATACAATGAAGAGCAACAAAAACACTCAAAAAGAAGAAAAAAATAAGAAAGATTTGAAAATCGAAAAGGAACTGTACCAAAACATTGACAATATAACACAAGTTGACGCATCTACTGACAAACAAGAAATCGATTACAAATACCTTCTGCCATTCTTTGGAAAAAAACTGACAGGTTCATCTTCCGGCAATGTTTCATCAGGCAAATTAGAAGGATATTACGAAAATATATACTCTAACGGCGAGAACAAAATTGAAATACCGCTGAAAAAAGAGGATAAAGAGAAAGTCAAAGAGAAATCTTATGAAATACTTTCAACTTTTGACAGAATAAAGAATTCAAGCAATTCCGAAATTAAGTTTATTGATTTCAATCTTAAATATTCCTTTTCGGATACATTGGAAAACAAGTTTCTGTTTTACAAAAAAGCAAAAAGGGAAAATCCTGAATATGACAATCTGGCAGAAATGCTTACCGGGAACTTTGATTTTCACGAAAAACTTATGCGCTTCTCTTTGAACAACAACGCAAGTTTGTCCGTAACAGGCAGTTTTTCACTGTTGAAATTTGCCAATGCCAGCAGCCCAATTCTGGGACTTTCGCCGAATTTAACGCTATCTTGGAAAAAATATTGGGACAACATGGATATTTTCAACAGCTATCTGGAAAAACTTTATTCCGAAAGTACAACAAAAGAAGCTTCCATTCTGTCTGACCGATTAGCAAGAGAATACGACAATAGAAACAACTCTGAATTATCATTAAAATACGCAGATACAATGACAAATGATATTTCTTTCGGACTTGATTTATTAAAGGGCAGCAATATAAAAACTACGTTGAATATGGATTTGTTCATATATAATGAACAAACTGTTTTTGATTTTAATCTTTTGAATCGCGTAAATAATATGCTTGACACAAAAGATTATGAAGCTGTTGATTCGGACAGATATTTTGCACGGCGCGGCTGGCTTGGTATATTTAAAAATTTATATTCTACATTTACGTTTAAATTCAACGTGTTCGATTCCGAATCTCCGCACACTTTGGATTTCAGCCTTGCGCCTAAAGTAAACTGGATAATTCCGTCAAGTTCGCTTGACAATTTAAAAACGCAGCTTTGGGAAGAAGAAGTGACAGACCTTGAGAAAACGTCTGATTATCCGGTAAAATACACTTGGAGCCAGATTACAGATATTTATGCAGATTACGAAGGTGAAGACGACGTGCAAAAAACAAATGTAGGACGTCTGACAAATGCAGCAAAAGAATATTTGTATTACAGAACAAACGGACGAAATCTTAATGATTTGGTTTCTGAATATTACAACAGCGAACATTTTTGGGATTCGGAAAAAAACTTCCGCAATATATTTGAAAATTTGAATTTCACAGGTAACTACAGTTACAAAAAGAATTCAACTACAATTGTTAATTTTTCAAATACATTTACTGTTAATCTTGCAAATATTGGAGAATTCGCAACAGGAAAAGGTGACGAAAGTGTTTCACCTTTTGCACTTTATCCTGATGAAAAACTGTCTGTAAGCTTCTTCAATTCTATGTTTACATACTCTTTGGGGCTTACATTTACAAAAGAAGTAGACAGACATTATTCCGGCTATACAACTGCGCAAAAACGTCTTGACAAATACAATCTTATGACGACAACAAACACTCATAATTTCAGCTTTACGCTGTCTAATTCACTGTTTGATTTAAAGCTGCCTAAAGGAAATTGGCTTTCATTCAGCAGCGCAACAACGCTGAAATATAATAAAAACAGAATTTTCAAATCAGGAAGCAGCAACGCAACGGACAACGACCTTAATAATTTTGAACGCTATTTTTATCTTCAATCACAAACTTTCAGCCTGAATATTTTGATGGACATAATTAAGTTTAATCTTACATTAAAACCTTATGAATATGTTGATTCTGGATATAAAATTGCAATTGAAACAGGAAGTATTTCGCTCGGATATAACATTACCGAAATACCTAAATTGTTCAATGTATTGAATTTATCATTCAATCCTTCAATATTGCTTAATTTTGCGCCGTTTCATGATCCGTATTGGACTGCAAGCGGTACAACTGAATCTACTTCACAAACATATTATGATAATAATACACTGAATTTCTCATTTTCAATGGATATGGTATTCGGAAAAGGCACTGATTTTGAAACAACATTGCATTTCGCAACAGCAAGCAGAAATAAAAAAATGTATCAGTATTATGACGGAACAAAAGATTTCTTTGAAGACTTAGGAAAGTCTTTCAACTTTGCAAGTGAAGCTGACCGCCGTGAAAGTGATTTTAACCTACAGAAAATAGAAGTTTCACTTGCACATAAGCTGCACGACTGGGCATTGTACTTTGAATACTCCGGAGCACCGACAAAAGACAGTACTGGGAAAAAATACATCTGGGAAAACACATTCATTTTCCAAGTTACTTGGCAGATTGACAGTAAGAATCAGTTAATGAAGTTATTTAACAAAACTAAAGTCGATCAAAAATACAAAGAAGGAGAATGGGTTCAGCCTTCAATGTCTATGGAATTGGATGAATAAGCTGTTTTTTCCATATTTCACATCATAATCCCAAAAGTCAGGAAATGTGTGCAAAGAAAATGGTCATTCACCGCAATGATTTTTCGCATTATTTTTTATATCTGTGATAAGTCCGTACAAGTAAAGTGCGCTCTGTCCGTACAGTCCCATTGAATCATCTTCCAGAAGCTTGGCAACCGGAGATTCATAAATTGTTCTCAACGCCTCATCCTCTGACAAACCGTTGTTTTTCATCAGTAGTTCTGCAATCTGAGGAATTAAAATTGTCTTTACAAGGTGATGAGTATCTGGCATTAAAAATTCCTCCAGTTCACGCTTTTTACAATATAGCTGCTCTTAAAAAAAAGTGACTTCAACGCATTTTCAGTTCTATCAAATTTTATGGAATTAAGCCTAGCAGTACAAATCGCCCAGCGTTCAGCCTGCTCTTTTATTGTCGTCGTATAAAATCCAAAACCAAAATCGCGCCCTTTTTCATGAACAAGAATTTTTGTTTTTTCAATTTGAATATATGAGCCGTGATATAAAATCATTTTTTTTCCCCGAACCATTGGTCAAAATAGTTCATCAAGTATTCTTTTCCCATTCCATGCAAATCTTCGTAGTCTGTGTTCAAATGATTGAGTAAATTTGATTTCAAAAATTGCTGAAACACGGCAGAAGAGGATTTATTTTTATATTCAGCGTAGTTTTCAATGCAGTATGCTTTAAATGAAAGTTCAGACATAGTTTGATTATATCATGTTTTATGCGCAAAAAGAATCAGAAAACACAAGTCATCTTGTAACTACTCCCCATTTTTGGAGGTAAGATAATCTGCGGAAAGTGACGAAGCTAAAGAATAACCTAAATGGCAATACAATACGCTTTTCTACAAAAATTTTCTTTCATCCATTCTGGAATAAAGGATTCGCCGTACTTACATAACATCACCGATAACAACGTACCATATCGTATAATTACCAACATTAATTCTGCGATAATCTAATTCTCGTTTTTTTGATGACTGCCAAACTGCGTATGCCTCTGGATTTTCCAGTCTCTTTAAAATAGCATTCTCAATCTTTGAAAGAATATTTTCAGCAGCAATAGAATTCTTGAGAATATTTTGAGTATAAACTGCAATTTCTATTAAATCTTCTTTAGCAAGAGGGAGATACCTTAATTATAAACCATTTACTTTATTGCAATTTGTGAACGTGCAGCAGAAAAAACTTCTTCGTGTGAAAAACGGACAGAATTTTCTTTTACTTGCAAATCAGCTTCATCCAATTTTAATTCAATATTTTCGGAAACAATATTTTCAAATTCCGCAAATTTTGCCTTCAACTTGAGATATGTGACAAAGTCTTCAAGTTCATCAATATATTCTTTTGGAAGAGTTTTTATTTCTTTTTCTAAAACTTCATAAGACATACTAACCTCCATAACAAGAATCTATACAAAATATAGCATAAGATTTTGAATTTGTACAAAAACTAATATTCCCTTTCCTAACCATAAAACACAAGTCATCCCGTAACTACTCCACAGTCTTAGTCCGTGTATTTTTTGGACATAAATTTGATTATTTGCAACAAATTTAAATGGCTCAAAAAAAGTTATCCTTGCATTGCCTTTCTAACAGTATCAACCAAAATAAAATAAGATAAATCTTCATCAAAAAACTTATGAAAACCATAATGCTCATAAAAGCTTTTTGAAGTTTCTTTGGCATCCACAATGATAAAATATAATCCCGTTACATCTGCAACATGAATCGCCTTTATAAAAGCCTGAGCTAAAAGCCATTTTCCAATTCCCCTTCCTTTTAAGCCTTTATTAACCGCAAGCCGTGCAATTCTTAATGCAGGAATAGGATATTTTGGCAATTTTCCCCTGAAATCATCAGGAATTTCTTGATACGCAACTTGTGCCGTTGCCAATGTAAAATGCTATTTGGTTATTTTCATCCAATGCAACGAATGTTTTTCCAATGCCAAACTCGTCATTCTTTAGTGCATACCGTGAAAGAAATTCATTCAAGGCTTCAACTTCACAATTGAATTTTTTAAGGGCAGATTTCGGACTTATTTCTTTTACCGAAACTAATTTTAATTCGCTGGTCATTTGAATAAACCTTTTAAAGCCTCGTTTGGCTCCGGCGGATTATCAAGCAGATTCATGACTAAATCTCTATCCCGATTGGAAAGCGCAAGCGTTTCATTTTCAGCTAAATCAAGTTGAGCCTGATTCAATGAAGTTGCAAGAATATATGACGAAAGAGAAATGTGTTTAAGTTCCGCAGCTCGTTCAAGAAGTGATTTCTGAGTTGAATTTGCCCTAAGGTCAATCCGTACGTCTTTCAATGCAACTGCCATAATAGTACCTCCAGAAGCTAATATAATACAATGTACGGTATTTGTACACACATTCATAAAAGCAAATGATTCTTCAAAATCTACTCCACAATCTTGAAATCCAGATAGTCCGCGTACTTTTTGTGCATGAGGCAGTTTTCAGCGCATCGTCAATTTCTTTTATCGAGCTTCCCTGCGCGTCAAGCTCAATTCCGGCTTCATTCAATAAATCGTGCACCCATAAATCTGTTGCGACTTCTTTTTTCATATACTCTTTTCTTTATGTTGTAAAAATAAGTATTTTGTAACTATCACTCTGTTATTATGAGTATCGAAATACTTCCACTCATCTTAACCACATTTTTTCAATAGAAAACCTAACTTATACTGAGTACATGAAAAATTTTAAGGATGAATTTATTCAAAATATGAAATATTACAGAGAAGTAAACAAAGTCTCGCAAGCTAAATTGGCTGAATTATGCGATTGCGGAACCGGAACTATTGGTTTTATTGAATCAGGCAGGCAATTTCCGTCATTTGATTTGCTTTTCAGAATATCAGAAGTTCTGAATGTTCATCCGGCTGATTTATTTTTACGTGATGCTTCTAAAACAAAACAGCAACCGGGAAAACTTTTAAAAGAGGAGGCTTTTTGCCCAAATTAACAATTTCATTGAAAAACATTATTTGGAATAAAAAAAGCTGCCCCTTGCAAAGTTTCGACAACTTCCGGGACAGCATTTTCAACTAAAGTTTAGGAAAGAGTGAATGACGCAATTTCAGTTTCAAGCCCTTCTATACCTTTCAGGTTTTCTTCCGATGAAACTTGAATGCTGCCAATAGACTCTTTAATTTCCATTATATTTCCGGACATCTTATCCATGTTTTCATTTATTCTGCCCGACATTTCATCAAGTTTTTTCATTTTGTCTGCAATTACTTTTCCGTCCAAAAGCATATTTTTGGAACCGGAACGAATATTATTCATTGACGCATTTATATTTCTTATTGCATCAAGAACCTGTTGATTTTCGGCTGACTGCTTTGTCATTGCATCCATTATGATTTTTTCCTGATTATGAACTGTTTGCGCAAGCTCGTAAATACTGTCAAACTTCTTTTGAACATCCTTAGTATTTTCAGATACAAGCTCAATTGAAGATGAAAGATTTTTCAAACTATCATTTATATTGCGCCCCTGTTTGTTTGACTGTTCGGCAAGTTTGCGAATCTCGCTTGCAACTACAGCAAAACCTTTTCCGGCTTCACCGGCATGTGCCGATTCGATAGCTGCATTCATTGCCAAAAGATTAGTTTGTTCAGCAATATTTTGAATGATTGTACTTGCTTCAAGAAGTGACGCAGACTGCTGTATTATTTGTTCCGAAAGAGTTACCGCATCATCAACAGATTTACGACCTTCATCGGAGGCCTGTCCGAGCGAATCTACCGATTCCGTATTTTTCTCAAGAATATTTGTAACATTGTGAATACCAGTAACCATTTCTTCAATAGCCGCAGAAGATTGACTTATACCTGTAGCCTGCGATTCTATATCTACATTTAAACTCTGTATTTTTCCTATAATGTTATTTACCGAATTGTTGACTTGAACTACTTCATTAGCCTGATTATCAAGCGATTGCAAAACGTCATCTACACCGGAAGCAATTCCACGCATTTTATTGTCAATATTCGACATTTCCTTAGAAAGTGCCATTGCGTTTTCATCGGTAGAGTGAATTTCATTTTTAAAGTCTTTAAACAAGTTATTGGCTGTTTTGGTAAAGTCATTTATATTCGCAGCAAGTACTCCGAGTTCAGATCTCATTGTTATAGGAATGTGTGCATCTGCATAATTTTTTTTCGACAGCAAATCGGTAACTCCTACTATTTGCTTCACAATTTTGGTAATGTCTTGCGTAAGTATGTATATTGAAACAAATGCAAACGCCGTTATAAAAATGGAAGCAGGCGCAACTTTCGTCTTCAGCAGTACAGAAACGCCAAGCTGCTGATTTGCAGGAACATAAAAAATTGCTTCTATCATAAAAACAATAGATGCCAAACTGAAAAGGCTTACAAGAGAATTTCTTGCGGCAAGAGGAAGCGAAATATTTTCCTTATCAAACGGAAGCCAAGAAAGACTTGCTTCCAAACTTTTGATAAACAATATTCCGAAAATCATTGAAAATACAAAAACAAGGCTTATCTGCAACGCAAAGAAAAAATATTTGCAGCTTGCTTCACCGAATGAGCTTAGTTTCAACCCAAATTTACCTACTTTATAAGGCGTTGCTATTGCAATTAAAACATACAAAACAATCGCAGAAGAGGCAGAAAACAGCTCCATCGAACGAATAGATTTGGTGACTCTTCCAAAACTTTCTTTTGAGCCGTTATAGTCATTTATCGTTTTTTTGAAAATATTCCAAGAAACAATAGGAATTATAAAAATCAGCAAAAACAGGAATAAAATCGGCGTATTGCCAACATAAAGCGGAATAATTTCACTATATTTAATACCATTTAACAGTACACAAAAAATTCCGTTCAGCAGAAAAGGAACAGTATAAAGCAACATAAGAAATATAAAACAGCTTTTTGGAAATTCGGCTTTTGTGCCGATAGTCATATTTTTTTCCGGCATTTTATGCTCCTAAAATTAAAATTAGAGCATAATATTATATTATTTTTATACTGATTGCAAATGTATTTCAGTTACAAGCTCTGCTTGACCAACTGCCGACAGCTAACGCAATCGTATAATAAAAGTATTATTTCTGCCCATTAAAAATTGTCATCTTAAATTAAAAAACGGAGGATACCAAAATGAGAATAGCTTTTTATGACACAAGAACTTACGACAAAGCCGCTTTCTGTATGCAGAACAAAAACTTCCGATACACCATTGATTTTTTTGATTTCAGACTTAATGAAAAAACTGCACTAGCTTCAAAAGATTACGATGCGGTGTGTGTTTTTGTAAATGACAATTTGGACAGCAAAGTAATTAACGTGCTGATGTCAAACGGAGTAAAGCTCATTCTTCTGCGAAGTGCCGGTTTTAATAATGTGGATTTAACTGCGGCAAAGGAAGCCGGCATTGCGGTTTTAAGAGTTCCGGCGTATTCTCCATATTCTGTTGCGGAACATGCGGCAGCTCTTCTGCTGACACTTACACGTAAAATTCCACAGGCATATTTGAGAACCAGAAGCGGAAATTTTACACTGGATGGGCTTACCGGGCGCAATTTGCACGGACTTACAGCCGGCATTTTAGGCACGGGAAAAATCGGCAAAGTTATGGCTGAAATACTTGCCGGCTTCGGAATGAATATTGTTCTGTACGATGCTTATCCGGACAAGGACTGGGCAGCGTCAAATAGTTTTTCATATCTGCCGTTAATTGATTTTTTCAAGCAAAGCGATGTAATAAGCTTGCATTGCCCGCTTACAAACAGCACAAAACATATTATAAATGAAAATTCACTGAAACTGATAAAGCATGACGCTGTTATTATAAATACCGGACGAGGTGCGCTTATCGATACACATTCGCTTGTAAGGGCATTGAAACAAGGGAAAATCGGCGGTGCGGCACTTGATGTTTATGAAGAAGAAAGCAGCTATTTTTTTAATGATTGGTCTGCTGATGTAATTCGTGATGATGTACTTGCAAGGCTTTTGACATTTCCGAATGTTATAATAACAAGTCATCAGGCATTTCTTACATCAAATGCGCTTAATTCAATTGCAGAAGTTACACTTATGAATGCTAAAGCTTTTGAAGAAGGAAAAGAACTTGTTAATCTTGTGGAGTGACTTTCAACGCAAGGGACAGACCCTGATTCCGAAATAGAATACAGGCATGGCACTAAGGAAACACAGGGAACAGACCCTGATTCCGAAATAGAATACAGGCATGGCACTAAGAAAACGCAGGGGACAGACCTCAATTCCAAAACAGAATACAGGTCTGTCCCTTTGTGCTGACGGCTGCTAATTCAAAATTCAGTCACATCGCCGAACAAGCCTGATTCCGTAATGTGTGCTGCGGTGTCCGGGAGAACGAGAATTACGCGTTGTCATTGGACTGCGCCTTATTTTTACATGCCAGCTGCCACCGCGCCGCACTCTTTCAGAGCCATAAGGAATTCCGTGTGGATTATTTAAAAATTTATCATCATAGGCTGCGTACCAATCCCAGCACCACTCC
>JBNMHA010000058.1:0-13331 GCA_050872545.1 Spirochaetales bacterium
AATCCCAGCACCACTCCCAAACGTTGCCGGTCATATCATAAATTCCCAATGCATTAGGCTTTTTTGTTCCTACATCATGCGTTCCGTAATCATGCGAGTTTTCATCACCGGAATTACCGAAATACCAAGCAACTTCATTTATATTATTGCTTCCGCTGAATGCCGTATCATTTCTGCCACCGGCGCGCGCCGCATATTCCCATTCTGCTTCTGTCGGCAGCCTGTAGCCGTCTGCATTCCAATTACATTCTACTTTCCAACGGTATTTATCTTTGCTGCTTAAATTCATTTTATCCTTTGCGTCGCGGTCAATTTTATAGCACGGAGTTAAATTCTTCATCAAACTGTAAGCATTGCAGAATTCAACCGCATCATACCAATTAACTTTCTCCACCGGATGATTTTCACCGACAAAGAAACTTGGATTGCTTCCTGTCACCGCGTGCCACTCTTTCTGCGTTACCTCAAATTTGCTGATATAAAAACTGTCTACCGTGACGTAATGAAGCGGCTTTTCATCAGCATCACCGGTTTCACTTCCCATTATAAAGCTGCCACCGTCAACCAAAACCATTTCAATATCAGGCACTTGCGCCCAAAGTCCTGCGGCAAATAAACTTACAACTACTAAAATTATCTTTCTGTTCATAAAATTATTTCTTTCCTTAATAATATTTGCTTATTAACATCTGTTGTCAATTTCATGTATACAAACCGGATGACTTTAATTTTTATTAATCACAATGCCGAAAATCCTTTCTGATTTTATTAACAAAACGGAAAATTATGACTGAACTAATATCTTTATCATTTCAAAATATCGAATATCATTTGCTGAAAAAAATATTTCTAAAAAATCCGCCGTCCGCTGCTGCTGCGATTCCGGTCTTATTAATCCCCGCCGCAATAGAATTAGTTTTCGTACTTGTCTGCGGTCTATTCCTAGAAAGATTCTGGGTTGCACTGTCGGTAACTTTAGTTTACTCGGCAATTCCCATTGTTTTTTTTAGGCACCGCATAAAACTTGCAATGCGTCCGGAAATTCGTGATGAAATCTCCGACAGATTAAAAAACTTAGGCAGAATGCAGGAAGTCTTTCGTGACTCATTTAAGCGTATTTCTTTCCAATTAAATTTTTGTTTACAAACTTCTGCGCTGATTATTCTGCCGGCTGCAATTACAACGCTTACAGCTTTATCATTCGGTTCATTATTGGCATTGTTTGCAGAATTCGCCGTTGTTTTCTGCGGATGTTTCGCCGCTGTTTACTTTTTTATTTTCAAGAAACTTCCTCAACCGGAACTTTTGGACTTGGGTAATTTCAAAGAAAACAATGCAGTTGATTTGCCTCTGATGGTTTTACTGACTGTTCCGCTTTTCGCTGTATTATTTGCCATATTGCTGTTGTGTCGGCTTCCGCTGATTTTAGCATTCGTAATTTCCGTTGCGGTAAGTACGGCATTCGGTATAGCCGCTCATTTTGTGCTACGTTACTTCGGGCTTTACAACAAAACTCGGCGGCGAGTTCTTTTCTACAAAGTTCACGCTAAAGTAACCGATTTCACAGAAGAACTTTCTGTACTGAAAGTCATTCTGCAATTTTACCGCCGATATACACTGCCGATAAACACATTTGTAATTTCGTTCTTAATATTGGAAATCTTCGGTAAGTCATTTTTGAAAAGTCAGTCCAATATTTTGTTTTTGGCGCAGATGTTCACTCTTGCTGCGTCGTATCCGATTTTTTCGCATTTCAACCGTTATGATAATACAAGCAAACGCCAATTCATCAACACAGTTTCAATCGATTTACTGGTGATTGTACTGTTTTTGATTTCATCAATACGCATTACTCCGCTGTGTGAAAACTTTCCGCAGTATGCAAAGGATGTTATCTGTCCAATCACGGGATTGGTCGATAATATACTTGCTCACATAGACAGCCTAAAAAATATGGCTTCCTATCATAAAATTTTACTGCCGATTCCGGCGTTTCTTGCAGTTTACTTTTTAAGTTTTGCGGCACTGAAACTTCTGCACTTGCTTGAAAGAATTTCTTTTCGCACATCACAAAAGGAACTTTCCGGTGAAGTTCCGGTGATATTATTCAACAGCAATCTTTCGTTGTATCCTGTTTTGTTTTATGCTGCCGCCTCCGGTGCCGGACTGTTGCTTTTGTATATAGAAATTCCTTTTATCAGCAATCTGTTTTTTACATTAATAGGAACGTTGCAGGTTGAAGAGATTTTCAAAATTACACTGTTCTCACTGGAAAATATTACAAAGTTTTTTAAAGCAGTAACGATTTTGTGGACTGCTTGGTGTGCATTGCAGGTACTACTGCGCTTTAATTTAGCAATGTTCAGCCACTTCATTCTGCTGCAAAATGAAGTTATATTTATACGCAATAACTTAATTCACCGCGAGACATTCAGAATTCCGCTGTCGAAAATCGATCAGGTTTATACACAGCAGAATGCAGCCGAACGTTTCCTTGATATTGGCTCGGTTTCACTTAAAACAAAGGAAACAGATAATCCTGTTGTAATTCCCGGAGTGCCTGCCGTTTCAGAAAAAAACCGCATGTTAATGGATAAGATAAAAATTGATTTACAAAAAACTAAATAGCATACAGCTTGCAGCCGCTGTTATTACAGCCGTATTAATTTCTCTTACTTATTTTTCGCTTAATTTTAACTACCTTTCACGATTTATTGATGAAAAGGGAGACTGCCTTACATACGATTACTATGTTCGATTGGGAATTCCGCAGTATTTGTTCAATCCGCACCATATCGGTTTTGACTGGGCAGGTGAACAGCTTTGCAAAATAATGCGTGAAAACGGCTATACCGGAACAACAATGGTAGCACTTCAGCTGCGCAATTTAATATTCGGCTCGCTTTGTCTTGGGATAATGTTTTTTTTGTTTTACAAAATTTCAAAGCGTTACCTGCTGTCATTGGGAATTGTGTTAATGTACACATTTTGTGCAGCACATTGGATTTACTCGCAGATAAACGACACGCCGATAATTCATTCAAACATGACTTTCCTGCTGTTTCTTGCAGCCCTGTATTTTCCGCAGGCAAAGCATAAAAAAACTTATGCTGGACTGCTCGGCTTTTGGCATGCCCTGACAATATTTTTTCATCAGTCTGATGCAATTATGGCACTGCCCGTAGTTTTTATACTGATGTTTTACACACTTTTCCCAAATGAAAAAGGTAAACGCCCATATTTCACATTTGCAAATATTCGTTACATCGCAATTTATGCAGCCGTATTTTGCATAATTGTGGTAATCGCCTATTATTATGTAGGAATTGTTTTAATAGGTTTAGACTTCGACAAGGAAAATGCAAAGGCTTTTAATAATATAAAGGATTCGTCTTATTTTTTTAACTGGCTTATTTTGTATGCAAAAATCGACTACTGGGGCAAGGGCTTCAGTGCAGAGAATACACAGGCTCTTTTCGGTCAAATGGTAAGCGGAATATCGGCATACTTTTATCAACCGCAGACTTTTCAGGGCAAGGCAATCGGCTTTGATTTCAACAGCATATTCGGCGCAGCTTCAATTCTGCCCAACTTAATAGGCATACTATTTATATTTGTCTTAGGCGGAAGTATACTGTTCTTTAGACCATTACTGCGCCGCTATCGTCATGCAATACCGGCAGTAATTTTATATATGATAATTTATGCAGCACTCACCTGCTGGTGGGAAGCCGATTACCGAGAATTTTGGGT
Organism: Spirochaetales bacterium; assembly: GCA_050872545.1. Lineage (GTDB taxonomy): Bacteria > Spirochaetota > GWE2-31-10 > GWE2-31-10 > GWE2-31-10 > RGIG8597. The sequence continues at coordinate 3,754 of JBNMHA010000058.1, forward strand.
AGCTCCAATGTTCTCATTCTGGTTTCTAACGTTAATATTTTTCAACTTTATTATGGAAAAGACCTGCATTGCAAAACCATTTGTACATACAGCATGTTATTCATTTATATTTCTCCTTGCAGGTCTGCTCTTTTACTTCAATTTCATAGGTTTCATTCTGCCGTATTCCGGAGACAGATACCAGACTTACACAATCACACAGGATTCATATAAGTACGTTCCTATTCCAACCTATTATAAATAAGCTGCAAGTTTGGCTTTTTTGTTTGTCTTTGAGGCTTCTTTATTTGTGCTCAGAGCTCGATTCCATTTTGGGATTAAAGTATGAGCACTTTGCTACTTTGTTATGCGGCAAGTTCGCTAGCACAATAAATGACCAGACCTCAATTCTATTTTTGCATATTACAAAAGCTTATTTCCTCAACACACACCTGTTTATTAACAACCTTACAAGTAAATAAAAAGTAAATTTAGATCCAACTGCCCTTTTTTTCCACCTAGCACACATAGAAAAACAAAAAATTTTTGGAGGAGCTATGTCACGTAGAAGAATCAAAAAGGCTGGCGTACATTATCACGTCACAAGCAAATTTCATCAGGGCGTAATTCGTTTTATAGACAAGAAATGCAAGAAAATGTTCATTCGTTTTTGTCACAGGGCGTGCGGGAAATTTCGTTTCAAAATCAAAAATATCTGTGTTATGGACACGCACATTCACCTTCTCATTTGCCCCGGAAGCGACGAGGATATTTCGAAAATTATGCAGTACATCAAGCAGTGCTTTACGCAGTGGCTCAATCGGCGGTTCGGCATTAAAGGACCGGCTTGGGAGGCGCGTTTTTTCAGTAAAATTGTGGAGTTTGCAGAGGAAATCGTGCGCACTTTCATCTACATTGAGCAGAATCCTATCCGGGCAGGTCTGGTCAGAAGTTCAAAATTGTATGATTATCCGTTCTATGAGGTTTGGGAACCGCTCTTGCCGGAGGAACTGCGGCAGTTTTTGCAGTAAATTACTGTTAATTTCTGATTTGAACTCTTAGTTTATTCTGTTTTCTCATAATTATTTACACAACATATAGGCTAGCTATGTCCTTTTGAAGCTGCAAAACCTCATTTTTATATTTTTTTGTTCTACTTTTTAGCCTTCGATTTGCAAATTCTGTTGATTTCTTGCCTATTGCGTCTCTTTTTTGAATATTTTTGTTTCTTTTGGTTATTTCTTGCGAAATGTGCACAGAGCTTAATCCCATTACCGAATAGCGCACAATACCAACGTAGAATAGAGAGCAGACCGTAATCCCAAAACAAAATACTACTCTGGGCAAAAAAACAAAAAGCATCTCATTTCAAAAAAAGTCTGTCCGTTTCCAGTCCGTTAAGCGTATCATAAAAGACATTTTCCCATTTATTATCTACTGCAAAAAATGAATATGGATGCGCGATATAGATAAGCGGACACTGTTCCAATAAAATTTGCTGATATTTATTCCAAATGAGTTTAGCCTTATTATTGTCTAAAGCACATGAGCCTTCCTTATACAATCTATCGATTTCAGCTTCCCAAGCTGTTGCCGGAGTTTTCTGCATTGGGTACCACAAATGAAGCCTTCCGTCAGAAGGCCAAACATTAGAGCCCTGTGTCGGCCAATAATTTGAACCGAATGACATAATCGTACAATCCCAATCAAATGTTGATATAAGCATGTCTATAATTTTTTGAAAATCCATACTGCGAATATTTATCTTAATGCCGAGATTAGCCGCCTCATCCGCAAAAATTGTAGCAATATCAAGCCGCATGTTGTTTTCACCATTCACAAATAAGTCAAACTCTACAGGATTTCCATCTGAATCACGCATTTTTTTATCATTACCAAAATTAAAACCAGCTTTTGAAAGAAGCCGCATTGCATGAACCGGATCATACTTATATTCAAGCTTAATTTCTTCATTATACATCGGATTGGCTTTGCAGAAAAAATCATGTGCAGGTTCGCCCAGACCTCTGTAAATTTGTCTGATAATACGCTCTCTATTAACAATGCAGCTCATAGCCTGACGAAACTGCGTAGAAGTAAACCACTTATATTTCTTTTCCTTAAGTTTTGCCGGATTTTGATTAAACGTAATGTAATCCGATCCAAGCGATGTTCCTCCGTCGTAAACCGTGTAATTTTTATTTTCCTTATCAACGTACTCCTCAAGATTTTCATGCCTTACATTTGTGTAATCAATCTGTCCGCTTTTAAAAAGTAAGTTTTCCGCATTTAAATCTCCGACAACTTTATAAATCACAGTCTCACAATACGGTAGCGCATTTCCCGCTTCATCCTTTTTCCAATAATCCGGATTACGCTTCATAACAATTCTAACTCCGGGTGTATATTCTACGATATGCATCGGTCCCATTGACGGCAATATTTTTAAATCGGTATCAATACTTAATACATTCAAAACGCCCTCAATTCCGCGCTTCCTTTTCGCTTCTTCATAAATATACTTAGGACCAAAATTCATGTTGGTAGTTAAAAGTGGATTTGCAAAAATCTTAGGAAGATGAAATTCAAATGTTAATCTGTCAATTTTGTGAATTGTAATCCGTGCTTCTGTTCCGTCATCAAGTGTTACAAACTGTGACGCATAACCGGAAGTCCGCAGTGCAGAATCTCCGTGAATTTCATCATACCAAAAGATAGGATCATCTGCCGTAACAGGAACGCGCACCTTCCCATCACTCGTTGTCCAAAACATATTGTCACGCAGATAATAACGGACAGTCATTCCGCCACTTTCCGGCGTTTCTACCTCAAACTTATACGCAGCCTGCGGTGTAAATTCTTTTTTATACGGATCATAATTAACAAGATAATCATGCAGCGGATCCAAAATATTTCTTGCTGAAGAATCAGCACTTGCTATTAAATTAAAAGATTTCGGTTCACCGCTTGTAACAACATTTATAGTTCCGCCAGATTTGCCGATTTCAAACTGTTGACCGCCCGGTTTGCGGACAGTTTTAGATAGAAAATCATCTTTCATCGCCTGCTTTACCGCCTCAATCTCACTCTCAGCATATTCAGGTTCCTTTACACATGCTGATAATATTCCAATCAGCAATATAATTAGAATTCGTTTCATAAAATTTTCCTCACATCAGTATACTATCGGTATGCATAAAAAATATTTTATCACCCAGTACCCAAATGCCCATACCTGTATTCAAATATAGCATAAACACCAAACTATACATGACCAGACCTATATTCTATTACAGCATAGAGGTCTGGTCATGCAGAAATGCAACTCATCATAACGCACCCAGACCTCAATTCTAAAAAAGAATATCAGTTTTTCAAATCTTTCAGCCGCAATATTCTAAATAGAAATGTCAATATCACAAAAATACAGATTACAGCGCATTTAATCAGTATTGACCAAACAAGCCCAAACGAAAATATTGCATCATTCCAAAATGAAAGTATTGCCCAGCAAGCTGCCGCTAATGCAGTAATCGCAGCAAGTCGCAGGTAACAGATATGAATCGGATGAATTTTTTGCGCCCATATAAAAACGAACAAGCCAAGCAGCAAAAGAGACACAAATGTAGCCCAAGAAGCTCCCATTGCACCAAACTTAGGAACGAGCAAAATATTCAACAACAAATTAGCGACACCTTGAATAATAGAACCGATTGCAACAAGAACTGTCTTTTTGTAAAAATTCAAAATCTCGTTAAACGGTCTGTACCAAGACTGAAACAAATATGCCAATGCCACAATCGGAACGAAAACAAATGCTCCGTGATATGAACTTTCTGTAAGAATTACAATTGCCTCATGTCCCAAAACGCTGATTCCGACAACTATCCATAAACACGCAAAGTAATAAATTGGCAAAAAATGGCTTACCTTATCACCGCCCTTTTTGTCATCTTCGCTAAAACCTTCGTACATAATAGGTTTGTATGCTAAAAATACTGCACCGGAAAATACCGCTACCATCTGCGCCAACGAATAACCGATAGAATAAACGCCTGTTTCTGCAAAGCCCTTGTACGCACCGACAACCAATTTATCAGACAAAAGGGTAATCCAAGAACACAACTGGCTCGGAATCAACGGCAGCGAATATTTCAAGCCCTCCAAAATTATTTTGAAATCAAACTCAAATACTATCAGCTTTTTACGCAGCAAAACATATAAGTAAATCAGAAAATAAAAAACATCAGCCGCAAACATTCCGTAAATCTTTGCTTCTGCCTTCATTTTCACAACAATCAGCAAAAAAAGAAATATTCCGTTTAAAATAATGTAATAAATAATATTAACAAGACCGACAAACTCAGCTTTCAGATTTTGCAGCTGAAATGCATTTCCGATAAAACTTAGCTGATAAAGCAGAATTCCCATCATCGTCAATGTCATAAACGGATGAAAAAGGTAATCCAACGAATTAGCATTCAGATAAAAGAAACTGATTATAATGGAAATAATTATAAGAATTGTTCCCCAACCTACTATTAGCCAAAAATACGAGCTTATAAAACGGCGAAGCATTTTCTCGTCGTTGTTGTATTTATAATAAAAACGATAATACGCAGCATCAAGACATAGCGAAATCAATGACGGCATAACCATTCTGATTGCGTTTACAACTTCAAGTATTCCGTAATTTCTGGTGTCAATGTAGCGTGTCACTAAAGGAAGTATAATTACCTGCAAGACCTTTATCAAAACAGATGATACAAAATAAACTCCGCCCTTTTTAGCTACTTTTTTCAGCATTCCGCCTTCATTTTTTTGTTGCGAATTATTTTTTTCTATAGTCAATTTTCTTTCCTTATATCTCACATTTTTATGCGGCATTGTAACACAGAATATTATCAGCCTGAACATGTTTTTTCTTATAAAGAAGGTAAAAACAAGTCTATCGGCAACTAAAAATTAGTAAAATGCCTTAAATTCTTAATGTTAGAGGAATAATCTATGGGATTGAACAATACTCCGGCTTCAGAACGTGTACACATCGGAATTTTCGGCAAGCGAAATGCCGGCAAATCCAGTCTTATAAATGCGATAACGGGACAAAATTTAGCTGTTGTCTCGCCGGTTGCAGGAACAACTACAGACCCAGTCATTAAATCAATGGAACTTCTTCCTTTGGGACCTGTTCTATTTATCGATACTCCGGGTCTGGATGATGTAGGTGAACTTGGAAAAATGCGTGTAGAAAAAAGTTATCAGGCATTGAACAAAACGGACATTGCACTGTTGGCTGTAGACGGTACAACCGGAATAACAGAAGATGACCGCGCACTTATAAAGCATATCAGGCAAAAAAATATTCCTTTTATCATTGTAATGACAAAATCCGATGAAGCCGCCGACCGCATTACACCGAGTGATTTTACCGAAAACACAATTTGGGTCAGCAGCAAAACAGGAGAAAACATTTGGGAATTGAAAGAGCTTACAGCGAAACTGCTCCCAACCGGCAACAAAACAAACCGAATTGTGGGAGATCTGCTTGAACCTAATGATTTTGTCATTCTCGTAGTTCCTATAGACAGTGCTGCGCCTAAAGGTCGTTTGATTCTGCCGCAACAACAAACAATCAGAGATATTCTTGAAGCAGACGCGGTTTCAATTGTTGTAAAAGAAACCGAACTTGAAGAAACTCTAAAGAACATAGGAAAAAAAACCAAACTTGTGATTACAGACAGTCAGGCATTTGCAAAAGTTTCAAAAATTACACCGAACGATATAATGCTTACTTCATTTTCAATTCTCTTTGCACGTTATAAAGGAGATTTGAAAACTGCAATGTCTGGTGCCGAAGCGTTGGAAACATTAAATGAAGGTGATAAAATTTTAATAAGCGAAGGCTGCACGCATCATCGACAATGCGAAGATATTGGAACTGTAAAACTGCCGCACTGGATTGAAGAATACACAGGAAAAAAATTTGATTTTCATTTTTCAAGCGGAACCGAATTCCCGGAAGATTTATCTGATTATAAAATGATTGTCCATTGCGGCGCATGTACACTGAATGAGCGAGAAGTAAAATATCGCTTGCAGTGTGCAAAAGATCAGAATATTCCTATAACGAATTACGGTATTCTAATCTCATATATGCAGAAAATTCTTAAACGCTGCATCGCCGCGTTCCCAGAGTTCTCAAACTAAGCTTATAAGCCGTAATTTTAAATCACAAATCACCCGTCAAACGGGTGGTTTATTGTGAAAATATTCCGCTTCGCTTCATATTTTCACGGGTTCACGAGTCCATAATAAATCGGGAAATATTTACGGTTTCCCGATTTCAAATTTGCCGTGTTACACGATAATACCGCCGCCGGCAACAATCGATTTTTCATCTCCACAGCCGTCATATAGCACTAAATGCTGTCCGGAAGCACTCCAAGCCGTCGGCTTTTCCAAAACAATACAGTCATTATCAATACTCTTTACCGGGATAAAGCCGGCAGATGAACGCAAACGTGCCGTAAGATTTTTCTGATGTTCCGGATATTTATATTTTCCATGCAAAACAAGCTGCGTTACTTCTATTTTGTCCGTATATAAATCATTGTAATCACCTACTACAATTCTGTTTTCATTCGGAATTATTTTAGTAATGAACAAAGGTGAGTTCATTTTCAGCCCCAACCCTCGCCGCTGACCTACAGTATACAAAGGATAGCCTTTATGTTCTCCCAAAGTGCTGCCGTTCTTATCAGTTATCAGACCGGGCTTAAAAGTTACTCCGTTATCCTGCAAAAACCGCATTATTCCGTTAGGTGCAAAGCAAAGCCCCTGACTGTCGCTGCGCTCTGCCGTATTCAGCCCGATTTTTCGCGCCGTATTGCGAACATCACTTTTACTTTCAAAGCATGACAAAGGGAAAATCACACGTGCCAAGACTTCGGGCGGCAAACGATACAACATATACGACTGATCTTTAAATGTATTATTCCATCTGCGGATATAACATTGATTATCTATAATTTTCAACGCTGCATAATGCCCGGTAGCAATCTTATCAGCCCCCTCACGCTCTGCAATTTCCAGTAATCTGACAAACTTGAAAACAGCATTGCAAAGCGGACAAGGTGACGGAGTAATTCCTCTAGTATAGTCATTGATAAAAGAATCAAGTACCGATTTTCTAAACTCATTGCCGCAGTTATCAAATATCAGCTTGATTCCCAAATGTTCCGCCGCACGTTCAGCGAATTCCATATTTTCATGCTGATTATCATTTATAAGCAGCTGAACTCCGATTACTTCATAGCCTGCATTCTGCAAAAGAAAAGCGGAGGTACTGCTGTCTACGCCTCCGCTGAATCCCACAATCACTTTATTACACATAATTTTAATCTTTCAGTTTTCCGTCATAATCTTTATAGATAAACTTTTTTTTGTTGCCGTAATAAATCGCACCTTCAATTGAAACCAGTGAAACACTCCCGATATTGTACTGCAAAATATAAAAATACAAACTTCCGTTTTTATCATTGTAAACAAACTTAGGTACATCTACCTGCAATGTTGTGTAATCAGAATTTTCATGCACACCGTTTCTGCTTACCCAACAAACATTATATTCTGTTTCACCGACACTCTTTTTAATCGGCTGCACACTTTTATCATTAAAAATATCCTGCGACTTCACGGAATCAACAATCATTTTTACCAATGGATCAAAAATTGTTTTTTCTTCATTAACAGTAAGAATATTACCTGTCAATGAAGCATCCTCTGTAATGAATTCTATTACACCTTCCTTTTCTTCATCTACCATTTGAAAAGAAAATTTTCCTGTAGACAATTTATTTTCACCGTAGTAATCAAGCATTATAAAAGAAAAATTTTTCTCTTCAAAATATATCAATCCGGAAGCACTTACAGTCGGACAATATTTGCTGATATTTATAGTTCTGGAAAAAGCTTTTAAATCGGTATAATCTCTAATTTTCACTTCGGAAGCAGCAGTCAATAGGCTGTTGGTCGAACCAGTTTTATCAAAAATCGATACAAGATATTTTCCGTTTTTATAATCATTAGCAGTTATTACATTGTGAAGTTTTTCCTCATAATATTCGCGTGCCTCCGATTTTTCTACAATATCCGCAACATTATAATAATGTTGTGTACCTTCGCATGAAAAAAACATTGCACAAGAAATGAATAATAAAAAAATGCTTTTAAATAATTTCATCACGCCTGCCTATTCATCAGAAAGAATATCCGCCGGAAATAAATACTGTAACTGCGAAAGCTTCCAAGTCTTGAATTTCCTTTGAACCGCCAATCATTTGAGCTTTTCCCACACCGCCGGAAATAGTAGCTCCAAGGTTTACCGACATTGAAGATGTTGCATAACCGATACTGAAACTTCCACCGTAAAGATTTACATGATCTAACTGATCTGTTTTTCCGTCTTCCAATTCAGGTGTATTCGCATTATCTGTAAAGAATCCAAGCCGCAATGGGAAATTTTGCGTAATGTACCACTCTACCCCAGTAGAAACATTCCAAGTAAACCAATTATGAAAATCTGCATATTCGTTATTTTCGTCCTGAACGGCAATATAAAAACTTCCGTCCAATGAAACAACAACCGACTTTGTTATAAAACCGGCAACACCAATTGTTTGCTTTACAAAAGTTGAACGAAACAGCCCATCTTCAAAAATATTTACAACCTGATTTTCCTTTGATCCCACGCTTCCGTCAAAATAGCCCAATGACAAATTAGGATTGTTAAGACCATCCAGCTTTGTAGATTTTCTTGATTTTATATCAACAAGGTGAAGCGGCATACTGAAAGAATAACCGATTGACAAATATTTTATCGGCATATATTGAACGCCGAAGTTATTGACTATACTTATAATATCATCGCGCATGTATGATGACGAATAAGATGTCTGCGATGAACCGTTTTCCAAATCGTAAATCTGGCTTTGCTGATAAATTTGGCGATTATTTGTATAACGAACAAACAGACCGAAACCAATAGACAATTGCTTTGACGGTAAAAACGAAAATGATGGACCGGCTTCGTAAACCATATATGTTTTACTTAAATCAACATTCAGATTATTAGTATATTTTGTACCGTTCTGCGATGTCGGGATTTCAAATGAATCACGCTGATCATACAGTTCACTGTCCGGACTTGCTACGGTAAATGCAAATGTAAAATGTTTATACTTCTGCAGAAAACCAAAAAAATTAGGAATGAATGAAAAAGAACGGCGCGTATAATCAATGGATTCTTCTGCTCCGTTAAATTTTATTCCTTTGTATATCATTTGCTTGTACTGAATAGCATTCGCCGACAATGAAAAATAGTTTGATGTCGAAAAAGACAAACCTGCCGGATTATAATAAACACCTTCCGGACCATCGGCAATAGCGCAATACGCACCGCCCATACTTGCAGCTCTGTCACCTATAAAAAAGTTATTAAAATGGTAATCATCCGCAAAAATTATCTGCAAACAAAATATCATTATTATAATGGAAACAATTTTTTTTGATTTCATAAAATATCCTACTGTAAAGAA
>JBNMHA010000059.1:0-13316 GCA_050872545.1 Spirochaetales bacterium
CATGGCGGCAACAATAACAAAAAAGAAAACAAAAATCAACAAGCCGTATTTATCTAATTTTGCGCAGTCTAAGCAAATCTATATTAATAGGCACATAAACATCTTTCTGGCTTCTTGTGTGCTGCGAATTATATAATCTGACAGAATTTTCTCCGGCTTTTAATTTTACGGATATTCCTGCTGTAAATTCCCACTCTCTTGGGTTTCCTGTATGCGGAAAGTAAACAATTCTGATTCTTTCTCCGTTTACTTCCAATTCACGCAGCGCACATTTTTCGCCTGTGTTAATAGGACCGGGATTTTGATAACGCACATCAAGAACGTAGTCACCGGCTTTCATTTTTTTTAAAGTAAACTCGATTGAATCACCGCTATTTTTTCCCCAATTTTCGATATAACCGCTGCCGTTGAAAGACAATCTGGAAAAACGCTGTCCCGGCTCGACAGAAACAGGCTTAGCAGTTTTCGGACGTAACTTATCAGAAAATTCTCCTCCGGTAAAAGCAGCTTTTTCCGCTTCCGAAAAAATCACCGCACTCGCCGGTTCGTACCAAATCGGAGCACCTTTTAAAATAGGTAGCTCATCTTTTATTTCTCCAATCCAATACTCCGCACAAACGGAATTATCCGGCGAAATGTCAAAAGTTGTTCCTTTTGCCTCGCCAAGCAATTTTCCGTTACGAAACACTTTGTAAACAGAGTTTTCTTTGCCGTTCCACTTCAGATTTCCTTCATTATCAAAACCGGCAGTTTCAACAACTTTAATCACTTCATCTGCGCAATATTTAGGAACATTTTTCACAATTTTCGTATCAGAACCAAGCACAACGGTAATATTATGCTCACCTTTCAGCGAAGCCGGAATTATATAATCAAGCGGCATTTTATTTCCGTCAAAATAAATTGCTTTTACATCGGTACCTGTTCCCTGAATTTCAAAATTCAGCAAACTTTCATTGTAAACAAAGCGATTCAGTCTCACTCTAGCCTTAAACGATTGCGGAACAACCGGAGAAAGTTTGATTCCGTCTTCCGTAAAATTAATTCCCACAAGCCCGCGGTAAACCATTCCGAGATACGCCGCAATACTCCACAGCTGCCTGTCCGAATTTTTCAGTGTTTTTTTATCTCCGGTAGAGGCAACAAAATTTTCTTTAAATGTGCCGAACAATGCCGCACTTCTTATAAGCGTAAAAAATTCATAACCGAAAGTTTCTTCATCTTTAACTTTAGCTGCCGCCAAAGCTCTGTAGCCTTGAACAAAAGGCCACACCGCATCATTGTGATAAGGTTGAATTCTGCTTAACTGCGGTGCGACAACCGGGAATCCGTACTCGCTGGTCTTATAAGAGTTCAGTGCGGAAATCGCCTTTTCACTTTCACAAACTCCAAACAGCACAGAAAGCGCATTTCCCAAATTATCGTAACCTTCATACTTGTCCGGAAAAATGCCGTCAATCAGATAAGCCGAATAATAACCACGTTCTTCACTCCAAAGCTCATTATTTAACCCATCTTTTACTTGCTGTGCATAATTATTCCACTTGGCAGCTTCATCATTTTTACCGAGAACTGCTGCCATTTTCTCAAGTATTTTCCAAGCGACATAATGAACAATATTTGTACCGGAGGAAAAAGACTCCGCAATATCAGCCGGTCGCATCCATCTGGGGTAAGTCTGTTCCCGCCAATCCAAAAAAGATTCTTCACCGCGATAAAGTTTTCTCTCTTTATCATAGATAACTTCCAAATCCTGAAGCAGAGTATTCTTTCCGACTTCATAAACTTCCTTATAAAATTGCGGATCATTCGCCAAAAGTGCAGCTTCATAAGCTGCAGCAAGCCAAATTACACGGTCACTGCTGCATGGATAACTGCCGCCTGTTCCCGTATCCTGTAAAATTTTTCCATTAAAAATACGCGTTTTCAGAGAATCAACAGAAACCTTATTAAAAGAAGCTGCAAGCGAAAGCCATATTGCATAAGACATATCACGAGTCCAAGCTTGATTCCACTCTGCTCCGGCAGTAAAAAAACCGCTCTCGTTAATATTAAGTCGAACTTCTTCCATTGCTAGGGCATAAAGCATATCAATCATCGGGTAACCAGTCGACAATTCCGGCAAATCTTCAGAAACACGGTTGACTTTTCTGCGGATTACCTCACCGTTATAATTTGAACAAAGACTGTCGCCCTCAAGCCAAGCTCTGTACGAAGCCTTTTCCGTATTCTCACGCACGCTTAAATCGGTAATTGTGAGAGTTTCGCTTTTATACAAAGGTGCACCGAAAAACATTGCTGCACATAAAAATACATTACACAGAATAATAATTAATTTTTTCATTAAAATGCCTCCATTAATCCCGGATATATGTTTTAGCACAATTAAAGTAAATCTTGGCTGCAAAATATTTTTTATATCTCATTTTTAAGATAGGGTCAGACCTATATTCCGAAACAGGTTTTAAGTCAATGCAGATTGTTAATTGCAAAGTTCAATATTTTCAAAAACCGCTTTAATTCATTGCAAATAAAAAGAAAAAACAATATGATTCCGTTCAATCCATTTCTACAGGAAACACAACATGCCTACAGTCGCAGCTACAAAAATTTCCGAATATTATGACAAATATAAAGATCAAGAAGTTTATTTCAGCAAATCAATATGTGAAATTACCGGATTAGTTTCCGAAAAGTTGAAATTTAAAGTCGGCTCATACGAACTTCCGTGCGTATTGTATGCAAGTTCATTGGAAAGAATAATCATAATTCTTAATCTAACTGAAAATGACATGCAGAAAGTAAAAATGGCAAGAGGTCTTGCTACTATAAAATTTTGTTTTTTCCCAACCTCTGCAAAAACTCCGCTTAGCTTTTTTATTTCGTGTCGCATAAAAAAAATTAATTCATTCAAATTAACGACAAGTTCCGCATTTATAATAACACTTGATTTTAATCAAAGACCGCCTGATGACTTTATCGAAATAATCGGGCAAATTGTAGATAACTCTGTAAAATTCAACAACAGAAAAGAACTTCGTATAAGACTTGACGATAAAATTGCCGTATCGCTCGGAATGGAATCGGTAAAAGGTTTTGCTGTTATAGATGAAAATACCAAGCCGTGTATTTTCGCAGATATTTCGACTTCCGGTTGCTGTATCATAATGACAGACAGCCCGGAAATAGAAGACCACAAGGCAATTACATTAAAATTAAGCATAAACGGAAACGCAATAAATATAAATGCAATGATTGTCCGCAGTGAAAAAGTTAATAACCGCCCGGAATTAACACGGCTCGGTATTCTTTATGAGAAAGATGAGATTCCTTACATTTATAAAAATATGATTAACAATTACCTAGACATGCTGGAAAAAATTAAGATACAAAAGCAATAAACTTGCATTAATCATACTCCAAAGCCTGCTGTAAATAAAAACTGCATACCGGGCAAATCGGCTGAGAAAGCTCTCTCATTAAACAATTTTCATAAGCATGAAAAATTCCGCTGACATAGCCTGCACCGCCCGGAAAATATTTTTCTGTATTCACAATATTTTTCCAGTCTTCAAAACCTGATTCATACCAAGTAAGATTCGGATAAATTGTTTTTCCGGCAACTTTTTTCATATTTTCAGGAAAGTCGCCTGTATTGCCGTATTCATCTCCAAGCCCAGCAATTGCATGGCACAGTTCATGGCAAATCTCTTCTGCCGGGCAATTTTCACGAATAAAAATATACCTTATAACTTCATCGTTCTGCTTTTTCAGCTGTCCGCCTTTGCCACGAAAGTTTCCCGGAACAACAAAAATATAGACGCAGTTATTTATTCCGGACAACTTTTTCAGCTGTCCGTAGCGAATTGAAATTCCACCGGAATACAAACTGCACGGCATTTCTTCCAGCTTAAAAAAAGACTTTTTAATTTTTGAAGCATACAAATCAAATGGCTTTACCGCATCAACAGAAATTTCCGGTTGAATATCGGATGTGTGATAAACACGAAATTCCCAAGCGCACAATTCAAAATTTACTAATAAAAAAAAGGCTGTAAATATTCGCAATACTTTAATTTTTTACCTCCAGACAGGGACAGACCCTAATGCTAAAACAGAATATAGGTCTGACACCATTAAAATTTCTCTGCAAATAAAAAAAGCTTCCTTATAATTAAGGAAGCTAACTGAAAAACTTCAAACTAAACTTAGTAACTCAATTCCAACAATTCAAGTTCATCTTCAAAAGATTTTTTATAAGTAGTTATCTTTTGAATATAATTCAATGTCAAATCACCCACATTTTCATTTGTAACATTTCCCCAACCGGCATTATAACAAGCCAATGCTCTGACTAAATTATAATCGGTATTTTCCAAACACCAATGCAAAAAAGCCGCTGCTGTTTTAATGTTTGTTTCCGGGTCATAAAAATCCTGCTTAGATAAATCAGGAAATGTTTTGCTGTTCAGTTGACAAATTCCACGATCCACAGAACCGTTGTAATTATAGTTTATTGCATTAGGATTAAAATTCGATTCAGTCTTCATTAATGCTACAAGTAAAGAAGTTTCAATTCCTTCCTTTTCTGAATATGCGATTGCAAGTCTTGCAATATCTTCATTTTCAATTACGCCTGCATAATAATTTTGTTTAATATCTTCGGCTGATTGAAATTTTTCCGCACGCATATCTTTTAATTCATCGGAAGAAATATTTTTTGCCAAAGCGGTAGTCTTACTTTCCGCAAAGCTGAATAAAATCACGCCTAATGATACATAAAAAGCAATCATGATAAGTCTTTTAATACTGCGCAGACTTTTTTTCAAGCGAGACGGTTTATAAGTTTCACACTGTATCTTAATTCTTGATTCCATTGCTTTCCTCCTTTGGATGAATAAAGATTACTATATTCAAAAAAATAAATCAATAAAAATGTTTCTAAAAAGAAACACTTTTCTTTTTTTAATTTAATAAATTAATTTCATAAGCTGCTACTTAAAAAAAGCAGGTCATTATGATATTATGCCGACAATATTCAGTATATTATAGAATAACAGAGTTTCATTTATGCAAAAAAAGAATATCTTCCTTATTATTTCAGCCTTTGTAATATATTTTTTTCCGCAGAATATAAATTCACTTACATTCAGCATTAAATACTCGGAAAACGACAATATACGCATACAGGCAAATTTGGAAGCCGGAGCGAAATTTGAAGGAATGTCATCCGCATTTTCCGGAACAAAAGATTTTGCCACACTTTTTATTAAACCGTCCTTTTTTATAAATAATTTCGGCATAGGTTTTGATTTTCACTTTCGCTTCAGAAATACACCGGAATTTTTCAAGTTCAATACATCAGATTACAATTATACAGAGGACGCTTATCTTACATTCTGCCGACTTTTCAACCTTGTTGATTTTATAAGCTATGGAAATCAGAATTCAGATATTTATCTAAAGATCGGACGCACACCGTATATTTCCGTCGGCAGCGGATTGCTTTTTTCACAGCTGCACAATCGCTTTTTTGAACCGTGCGACAAAGAACATGGTTTTTATTTCCATATAAATATAGATGAAGTCTTCACAAATGCAGCTTCCGGATATATGCCACCAATATCATTTACAGCTTATGTGCCTGATATTGCCGACCCGGATATTTTCGTTATCGGGAGTGACTTCTGCGCAACGCCTTATTTTCCTGTTGAAAATTTGGAAGTGAATACAGGCATTTACTTCGGATTCGACTTTGACACGCAGGAACAAAACTTGTTGAATGCAGCAGATTTCGCAAATGTAAAATATTACAGAACGCCGGAATGGTCCGGAGAATCGGTCAAAGCGTTCACTCTTCCGGCAGAATTAAATTACACAATCGGGAAATACGCAAAACTTTCATTTTCACATGAAACAGCTTTCTTGTGGAAAGCAAACGATTTCAACTTCGCAACTTCTATTCGTACAAAAGGTGAATTTGTTTACTTGGAAAATTCCGGCTTTCTGCTTGGAATTCCATTCGGAGTAATTTTCAAAAATGACGGCTTTTATCCCGGTTACTTCGGATTGAATTACCAAAATGTCAGAAGTATGCAGTACAACAACGAACAACAGCTTAGAAATTTTCTGTTTCAATACGGAATTTCATTGTCCGGATTCAACAAAATGATTGAATTCGGCGTAATATTGACTTCACCTTTTGAAATGGATGTATTTACCGCAATGTATGAAGCGTATTTTACCGTAAACCGAGAAGCAGATAATGTTTCACCGATAAAAGTAGATGTCGGCGTTCGCTACCGCACTGCAATGTCAAATATGGATATAAACGGAAGCGGCGGAAATTTTCTGGAATCAATCACAAAAAAATTCAGATTTGCAATAGAACTGAATATGAGAATTTACTGTAGCAAGCTTGGAATTTCAATCGGTATGCAGTCACCTAACTGGCTTGAAAATTTGCCTATTGTCGAAACTGTAGGAGCTGCCGGATATGCAAGGACAATAAATGAGCTTAAAATTGTAGATTTAGATACATACGGAAAATTCCTGTTAAAATTCATGCAGTTGGAGGTTGCAGTTGCATTCTGAAAAATCGCCTTTGTTAATAAGCTGCTTTTTGATGTGCATTCAAATATTAATTGCAGCTCCGATAAAATTGCAAATTGACTCGGACAACGCAGTTTTTCCTACAGTACGCTCCAAAGAAAATATTTTGGAAATCAGCAGCGAGCCGTTTATTACCGAAAATCCTTATATATTATCAAGCAGCAGCAAGAACGAAATCCACATGTACGATGTTTACAGCAATCCAAAAGCATTTTTTCTGCTTTCACCGCTGACAGACATGCAGATTTCCGGCAAATCATCAAATATCATTAATTCAAATTTCGGGCGTTTCCGCTGCGTTTCGGGCAACAACGATTCATTCATTATTCAGGCAAAAAACGGAGTAACGATAACAATTGCACCAAACAGCGATATTATTTACTCATGTGTCAGCGATTTCAACCGCATGTACAATACAAATATTGCAGTATTCAGCGGTGAAGCTAAGGTTTATAAAGGAAAAAAAGATGATAATTTCAATATACAGGACTTTATTTTAAGCATAACGCCAATGCAGATTGCCGAAATCGAAAATCCGCAAATTATAAACGTTGACGATATTTCCCGCAAGTCGCTTGAATATTTCCAAAAAACAAATTCCAAAAAAACAGCAGCTGCCGAGAAAGGAATACAGCCTGTTCTGGAAACATTGACGCTGCATAACAAAACCAACAACAGAACTGATGAGATTATTTTTTATACCGACGGCAGCAATAACTTAGATGAATCAATCAGAATGCCGAAAAAAACACGCATAATTACAGATTTTGCAAGATTTAAAATGTCGTACATTTTTCAACAAAATAAAATCGGCGGCTCAATCGGTTGGCATCCAAACATAAAAACAAGTGACAACCTTTTTGAACTTTCACTGCGGTTTGATATTCCGTTTTTGATTGAGTTTGCAACTGATTTTTCCATTGTTCCGATTAACCCGGAAAGAATTTGGGACAATTTCCTGAAAATTAACGACTTCAGAAGTGAATGGTTTGTTGATTCAATTGTCGATTCCGAAAAACCGGAAGAAGCCACTTTAGGAATAATAGAAAATTTGCTTGTAAAAATAGACAAACTGCGCTGGGGCAATGAAAATACGCCGTTCTCGTTTATGCTAGGAACAAAGGAAGCAAAAACGGATAAGAATGCACTGCGCTATTTTTTTTACTCACCGTCACTTTTTTTGCCCGTTTACAGAGCTACAAGCGTTGATTTCGCATACAGAAATCAATATGCAGCAGCAGAATTCTTTGCAGAGAATGCACCTTACGGCGGCTTATTCGACAATTCGATTCAGATTTTCACACCGCTGAAAAGTATGAAATCGCGTGTAGAAATCGACTTTGCAGTAGATACTTACAGACTGCGACAAATAACGCTGCAAACAGAAAGCGAGGCAGCACTGCCGTTTTATACAGATGTCGGTTGGTCATTTACCGTGTTTGAACTTGTGCATTTCGGCTACGAGTTTTACCTGAATGCCGGGCTTACATTTCCTTTAGTTTCAAATGGCAACAATGTTTTTTCAATGAACCCGGAAAACATCAGAAATATGATGCACTTTGCTTTCGGACAGAAATTGCGCGGCGGAAAAAGTCCGACATTCAGCATTGAAATATTTTTCAAGCCGACAAACATGCACTACTTCACGCCGCTGTATTTTTTGTTTAAAGAAAAATATCTTACGAAACTTGCGCAAAATTCTGCCAATTCGGATTACGACATAGGCGGCAGATTCGGAATTTCTTGGCAGCCAATCTCTTGGATAAATTATTATACTTTTTATCGCCCGGCAGTTTCTGTCGCTAATTTGTTCGGGGAAAATGATTCGTCGCCCGAAGTTTCATACTCGGATAATCTACTTGTAGGGCTTACAATTCTGCCGCCTGTACGAAACAAAGAAATAACCGGCAATCTTACATTTGCACTGGAGTGGGATAATCCGGCAAATGCCGTATTTAATTCAGTTGTGAAAGAAGATTCGTCGCTTTTATACGAGAATTTAGGAATGCATATTTGCACACAAATATTATTTGCCGAGATAGGAACTTTAGGCATAGATTTTTCATTTATTCCTTCGGGAAAATTCGCAGATAATTCTGTAAAATTTTGCGGAGAAATTTATTTTACCGCCTCATTTAAAGGTATAAATGAAAGTGTTAAACGTCGCTCGGACATATCAGAAAAACATATACGTGAACTGAACAAAATAATTTCGCAGCAAAAAAAGAATGCCGACATTAACAATACCGACGGAGAAGAACATGAAAATTAAAGTATTACCAGAAAGTGTTTACTCAAAAATAGCAGCCGGAGAAGTTATCGACAAACCGGCTTCAATCATCAGAGAACTTATCGACAATTCAATCGATGCCGGTGCTACAGAAATTGTAGTATCACTGAAAAAAGGCGGAACAGAAGAAATAAGTGTGCGGGACAACGGCTGCGGTATGGAAAAAAATGATTTGGCGGTTTCAATACTGAAACATTCTACAAGCAAGATAGAAACAGCAGATGACTTGTGCAACATTCACACAATGGGATTTCGCGGAGAAGCGTTATATTCTGTGAATACGGTCTCTAAACTTACAATTGCTTCATCACCCGATGATTCCGGTCAAACTCCCGGCTATAAAATCTGCCCAGAAAATTCATTTATTCCCGAACCGGTGCCATGCCGCAAAGGAACAAAAATTGAAATTAAAGATTTGTTCTACAACCTACCAGCAAGAAAAAAATTTTTAAAAAGCGCGGCTTCCGAATTAAATGCGGTAAAAGCCACAATATATGAAAAAATTTTTGCACGATTAGATATAAGTTACGCATTGTACAATGACGGCAAGCTACTGTTCCGAACAAACGGTGATGGAGATTTTTCGCAGGCGTTTTTTACTGTTTATAAACTGGAAAATCCTTTCCCAATTGAAAAGTTTGAATACGAATCAGCAAATACTTCAATAAAGCTGACTATTTACCACAGCCCGGCTGATGTTTTTTTCCAAAGCAGAAAATATCAAACTCTTTACGTAAATAACCGCCCGATTTCATGTCCTTTTTTTTACTCGGCAATATCAAAAGGTTATGCGCAATATGTTTCTCCGAACCGACATCCGCTGATGTTTGTATTTTTGGAAACAGAACCGGATTTTATTGATATAAATATTCATCCGGCAAAACGTGAAGTAAAATTTTTTGACCAATCAGCGGTGTTCAACACTGTCATGCAGGGAACAATGGCTGCATTCGGCAGCAAAATACGTCGAGATTTGTCGCTTGAACCGTCCGATCCGTTCGGCGATGATGACGTTTATCCCTTTGCAAGAACAGAACTTGCAGATGTAGAACCGCAAGGTAATTCACCGGAAGTAATCTATTCCACCGGTAATTTTGGGCAAATCAGCACAGAACGTGATTATCCGGATTTAGACGACAGGTATTACAATTTCAAAGAATCGCAAAAACCCTACTCGCCGTTCGGAAAAGAACTGCCTAAGGATTCGGGCAGTTTATTTTCAAAATACGAAGCTCTTAAAGTTATGTCGCAAGCTGATTTGCCGCACGTAAAACACAAAGAAACAATGCAGAATTTCAAAATTCTCGGTGTCGCATTTGATACATATATAATAGTAGAGAAAAATGAGAAACTCTACTTTGTAGACCAACATGCGGTGGAAGAAGCATATATTTATATGAAGAAAAAAGAAAGCTACAAGCAGAATTCCGAATCAGAAAGGCTTATGATTCCGATATTATTCGAGCTTGAGAACTTACCGAAAAACCTCGACGAAAAATTGGAGCAACTGAATTCATGCGGTTTCTGCATTGAAGAAAATGAGGGAAGCACATATTCAATAAGTGAAATCCCTTGCGTGCTGCGGAATATGTCATCATCACAATTAACAGAAACAATTGCAATGTTTCTACAGGAAGACGGCAGCAGCGAACGAACAATGATTGACAGAATCCTCATTACCGCAAGCTGCCGTGAAGCAGTAAAAAAAGGTGATAAACTTACGCCAATCCAAATAGAAGAAATAATTGCGCGTTTTTTTGAATTCAATATAATGAACTGCCCACACGGACGACCTGTCTACTTTGAAATACCGCGCACCACATTTGAGCGTAACTTTCAACGCAGGAAATAATTTTTTATAAAGAAAATAAATTACGGAGGAAATAAAATGGAAATTTTGCTTAATTTTCTGGTTTTAGCTATCGGACTTGTTCTGGTAATAAAAGGAGCTGACTTTCTGGTAGACGGCTCATCTTCATTAGCTATAAAAATGGGCATTCCGCAATTAGTTATAGGGCTTACAATTGTTGCATTCGGCACAAGTATGCCCGAACTTGTTGTAAATTTAAGCGCATCGTTTGAAGGAAAAAATCAGATTGTACTTGGAAATATTTTAGGCAGCTGTATTTACAATATTCTGCTTATTCTGGGAATTGCTGCAATCATCACGCCCTTAGCAATAAAATCATCTACAAAATGGAAAGAAATTCCTATGGCATTCGGCAGTGTGCTTCTGCTTTTTATTCTGGCAAATACAGGTTTTACAAAAGAGCTTTACGTCACACGATTGGAAAGTATACTTCTGCTTTTGGGATTTGCTTTATTTATGTGGTACACAATTCATCTGGCAGTAAATGACAATACTTCATCAGAAGAAGAACCTAAATATAATTCTTCACTTCACGCAGTTTTATTAATAATATTAGGACTTGCAGCATTAATGCTTGGCGGAAAATTCACCGTTGAAGGCGCAGTAAATATTGCCCAAAACCTGAATGTTTCCGAAAAACTGATTGCATTGACTATAGTCTCTATCGGGACTTCACTGCCGGAACTTGCTACATCAGCTGTAGCTGCTTATAAAAAACAAGCTGACATCGCAGTCGGAAATGTAATAGGAAGCAATATTTTCAATATACTGTTGATTCTCGGACTAAGCAGCGTCGTAACACCAATTGCATATCCGGCAGAACTGAATATTGACATACTTGTATTAGGCATTGCTACATTATTTTTGTTTCTGGTTACATTTATCAAAAATAAAAATGCCGTAGGAAGACCTGCCGGAATTATACTTGTCACAAGTGCCGTTATTTACACGATTTACTTAATTTTCAGAGGATAAAAATGATCAAACTTATTGCCATGGATATAGACAACACAATTACATCATACAAAAATCTCATACCGAAAAGAAATATCGTGGCAATAAGGAACGCATGTAAACAAGGAATAAAAATAGTTCTTGCATCAGGTCGCCCGGAAAACTCAATACTTAAAGTTGCTCATCGGCTTGGTATTGAAAATGACTGCTACGTAATATCTTTCAATGGTTCCAGAATACGCGAATTATCATCAGACCGAATTTTATTCAATGCCAATTTATCAAAAGACGAATTTTGCGAATTACGACAACTTGCAAAGCAGGAAAATATTTTCATGCATACATACAAGGACAACACAATATTAACCGAGAAAAACAATTTTTATTCCAAATTTGAATCCAGAATTATAAGATTTAAAATCGAGGAAGTTAAAAATCTGCCTGAAAAAATAAACGGAACAGATATTTTGAAAGTACTGCTTTTGGAATCTCCGAAAAAATTGAGAAAGGCAGCAGAACATATTATTCCGCAGATTCAAGATAGAATGAGCGCTTCTTTTTCCGCTCCGTTTTTTTTGGATATTTCGGCTTCCGGTGCGGATAAAGGCACATCTTTAAAGAAACTTGCGGAATACTTGGGAATAAATCGGGAAAATATTATAGCTTTCGGCGATAACTTCAACGATAAAACAATGATTGAATACGCAGGAATCGGCGTTGTTATGGGCAATGCATGTACGCAAATGAAAGAAATCGCCGATGTGGTTGCGCCGCCGTGCTATTTCGCCGGTTTTGCAAAAGTTTTGGAAAAATATTTGTAATATTCACAACCAGCGGCTCTTTTCGTCATCTTCCGCATTATCTACAGCTTCATGTAGTTCCGCACAAAATGCTTTTTGAAATAATTCTTTTTCATCTATAAAGCGTGAAACTTTTTTGCGAAGTTCCGCTCGGTTGCAGTGATGAAAAATACTGTTGCAGATTCTGTAAGCCGCTGAAATTTTTGCTTCATAATATTTTTTTACCAGCTCAAAAGCCTCGTCAAACTTCCCTGCTCTACAAAAAATATCAGCTTTAATAAGAAATTCCGACGAAGTCTGCGGTTCTTTCACCAAAGTACTTTCCCACATTTTCAAAACTTCACATTCATTTTTTATTCCGCGAAGTGATTTATAAAAATCAGGAAGTGACATTGCCGCCGTGTCAGAATCATGTTTAAAAAAAGCACATCCTAAAGCCGCAAAACGGTCACTGCCGCTGCAACGTACAAAAGTCGGCTTATCCCAATCTGCCCAAACTGCATTGTAAAGTGAGCAATCCGGCAGTTTCGTTTCAAAACAATCTGCTAAAAAGAAAAGCCCGGTCGGTTTGCTGTCGCGTAAATCAGGCAGAACCGGAAATTTTTGCTGCATTCTTGCCGAGAAATAAAACAATGCTGCCGACTTTTTTGAAGTTTTTTCTTTTATGCACTTGAGCATTTTTTTTATTTCATGATGATATTCGGATTTTTTATTAAGCCAAATGCGATTTGATGGAATTTCAAGCCAGCGTTTGCATTTTGAAAGTGTACCTTCCGGAACAATGCACGTC
>JBNMHA010000060.1:0-13115 GCA_050872545.1 Spirochaetales bacterium
AGATGAAAATATTGACGAGGAAAAATCCGGAATTAGCAGTGAAATGCTTGATTTGCCGAAAACTTATGAGAAAATGCCAGCAGAAGCAGAATTGGCAGCTGATTATCATGCTGAAATGGAAACATTGCCGGGCACATTCGAGAAAGAAAAGCCTGTAGTTGCATTGTCTGATGAAAATATTGACGAGGAAAAATCCGGAATTAACAGCGAAATGCTGGAATTGCCTTTACCGAATGCGTTGTTTGAGGAAAATAAAGAGGAAGATGACTTGCCTTTCATCTGGGACGAAGACTCGGAAGAAGAAGAGCCGGTACAGAATGATTTCCATAATGAAGATTTGCCTACATTGATTGATGTTCCGGAAGTTTCACTTGGAGAAACAGAAGAAGCGAAAGTTTTCGATATTCCAGAAGCGGAATTTTTAGAAGATGAAGAAGTTTCTGCATTACCGGAAGAGCCTGTTGAACCGAATGAATATCGCGAACCGGAAGATTTTGCAAAATCAGACAAAGATTTTAATGAAGCAAATGAAAGTGCCGAACCTGAAATTGCGCTGCCCGACAATGAAGAATTTGCGGAAAATGAAATAAATGAAAATTATGCAGCTGAAAGTTCGGAACCGGAAATGTCGCAGTCATTGCCGAGCGAAAGTTTTTCATCAGATGATGAAAATGATTCATTGTCTGATTTCGATACAAATGAAAGCGAGTGGGTTTTCAAAAAGGACAGCAGAAAATTAATGGATTTTAATGAAAACTTTGACGGTTTTCCTAAATCTGCCGACGATGTTTTCAATAATCCGGCGCAATATCAATATGATGATGAAAAACTGGTAGTTGAAAGCGGCAGAAAAATAGACAACATTATCGGGCAGCAGCTTTTTGATTCTGCAATAGAATATATTAAGGAAAATGAAAATGCCAAAGCTGTAAAGTTGCTGAAAGAATTGCTTCATTATAATTTCAGCGTGCCGGAAACAGAACATCTTTTAGCATTAGCAGAATTTAAAAACGGAAATCACGATGAAGCAATGAAATATTTGCAGCGTTCTTTGAGAAAGTACAAAAATCCGTATTTACGTGCGGAAAATATGGAATTGCAGGGAGAAATTAATTTTTCACAGAAAAATTATAATGAAGCGTATCAAAATTTTATGGCTGCGGTTGTCGGTGTGAATACAAAGCGAGATGCGGAACTTTACAACAAAGCCGGAATTGCCGCATTGCGTGCCGGAGATATTGAAAAAGCGCGCAAAGCTTGGAAAATCGGAAAATATTTAGGCAGCAGAGATGCAAAACGTAATCTGCTTTGGCTTGACCATTGACATAAAACAAAACATAGATTGAAAAAAAGTTTCTTTTGTAGTAAAAAGCGTTAATTTTTAGCAAAGAAAGTCTTAGGGAGGATTCCTTTAAGTGAAAAAAATAAGTATATCGGTTTTGTTTTTGTTAATTTTTTCTGCGGCATATTCTCAGCAGTTTGATTTGACAGATGATATGAATGTCGTTGATTTAACATCAGATGTAGCGGTGGCAGAAGATTTGACTGATGATATTGGTGATAATACCGATGATGTGCAGGCTTTTTACATTTCGGCTTTGCCAAAAGAAGATGACCCATTTGCGCATTACAATCCTCGACTTTTTTGGAAAAGTGACAATTACCAAAAAACGCTTATCAGAAACAGACAGCCTTTTTTCTTTATTGATGAATTGGATACAAGAAATATTTCATTAAACACAAATGTTTCTTTGCGCACACCTTACACGCAAATTCCTTTCGGCGGATTTTCTACAATTTTCAATGGTTCTCATCATGCAGCCAGAGGTTTGGATTTTGGCTTTTATTACCGTGATGAACATCTTTTAGATGGTCGTGTTATGTTGAGTGCGCTTAATTCGTTTGCTTTTAACGGTTCATTTTTTACACTTATTGGAGCCGAAATTTTTCCCGGCAGTGAAGAGCGAAAATTGAAACTGCTTACAAATATGGCTGTTTATACAACAGCACCGCAATATGGTTTGATGTCGGAACGCAATTCTAAAGTAGGGACTATGTTGGCGAAAATTACCGACAAATTGGGCTTGGATTTTTCTTCTGTAAACAGAACCGGGTTTAATTTTATGTTTGGTGCGGAATATCAGCTGCCGTTTAATATTTACGCACTTGGAGCTGTAAAATTGAATTATCAACACATCGCTTCGGAATTAACGGACGCTTTCGGTGACGATTACCCGGCACTTTCTAAAGATTGGAATGAAGATTTTCTGTCATTAAGCATTGCTGCAAAGGCAACTTACGATATGCGCCGTCAGGAAAAAGCTTTGCGTACAGGAAATTTATTGACCGGCGGTTTCAGTCTTGATTTGCCGCTTGTAGAATCTGGCTATTACAAAATTCAACAGTTTATTCCGCAATTTTCTGTTACAGCGGAAGATGTTTTTTGCAAAAAGATTTATAAAGATTATGCAGTTAAAGCAAGATTGCTGGCTGGTTACAATTACGGTTACTTGACTAATTTATCAGGTGATGGTGCGGTACGCGGATTGTCGCTCGGAAGCTTTTCCGGGTTTGGTTATGCATTGGCAAATATAGAAGCAAGTATTCCGGTGATGTACATTGATTTGCACAATACGGCGGATTACACGCATAAGCAAAAAGTCACTTATTTAATGTATGTGAATTTATTTGTAGATGGCGGTGTGGCATTTTCTAATGATGAAATGAAAGTGCGTGATTATGAATATACGTCAGGCAATGAATATTTAAAAGATTTTCGCTGCTATGTAGATGATAAAAATTACTTTACATACGCATTGAGTGCCGGAGCCGGAGTAACGTTTGTTCCTTACTTTTTGCATTTTGTAGTACGCATTGATGTCGGAGTAAATATTCTGGAAGCTGCTTTGGAACAAAAAGCACCTTCTATAGGATTAACAATCTCTTTTAATGATATATTTTAATATGGCATGAACATATTCCGGTTAGTTTTAGGTTCAGTTTCAATTTTTTAAATTAGAGTATTGTTTGAAATAAAAAATGTAAGTCAGCAGCCAATGACATGAAAATTGCCGATTAATGTGGATAATGGCAAAAACAGTTGTATATCATTTTTTATTATGTCCGCTTGAATTCTGAAATTAAGGAGGGCTTTGTGAAACAGTTTGTTTACAACGTGTCTGAATTCGGGAAACGTATAGTTTTAACTTTTACACCTTTCTTAGTATATTACGTTGCTGTGCTGATTCTTTTGGCTCCGCCTGTATCCGGTTTGTTGTCTGACTCCAATGAGCAGCGAATAAAAATAGCGATTACCAAAAAAATATTGACAGAATATTGCGCCGATAAAAAGCTTGCGGCACTTTTTATAAAAGTGGGCAGATTGCATAATATTGATCCGTTTTTTCTGTGCAGTGTGGCAAATGCCAACTCAAAGTTTGAAGCAGATAAAATTACCGAAAAAGAAAACGGCGTGAAACTTGTAGGACTTATGCAGATTAACGCTGCCGATTATCCGAGTTATCAGCAGAAAAATTTACTGGATCCGGAAATTAACTTGAAATTAGGTGCTATAGAACTGCGTCGGGCAATGGATTACGGCAAAGGGCACATGATAAAAACTTTAGCTGTGTATTACAATGATTCGCTTGATTTACCGAGTACGAAAAAATACGGACAGTCTACTCTCGATTTTATAGAGAATGTGAGAAAATTCTATTCCGATATTCAACGTTCCGAAAAGCTTTATATTCAGGAAAATTACGATTTATTTCGTGCGGAAAAATAACTCTGCACGCTAATATTTACCGTTATTATCTATTAAAAACTATCATTCATTGCACTTATATCCGATTTTTGTTACACTTCCACAAAATTTTATCTTAAAGAAAGGTAACGAAATATGAAAAAACTTCTTTCTGGAAATGAAGGTATTGCATTAGGGGCTTATGAAGCCGGAGTAAAGGTTGTTACCGGGTATCCCGGAACACCGTCTACAGAAATTACAGAAACATTATCCGAATATAAAGACATTTATTCCGAATGGTCTGTAAATGAAAAAGTTGCGCTTGAAGTAGCAGCAGGCGCGTCGCTTGGCGGAAACCGCACGCTTGTGACAATGAAGCATGTAGGTGTTAATGTTGCGGCAGATCCATTGTTTACAATGTCGTATATTGGTGTAAAAGGCGGACTTGTAATAGTCAGTGCCGATGATCCGCAAAGCCATTCATCTCAAAATGAACAGGACAACCGCCATTATGCACGTGCGGCGAAACTTCCGATGTTTGAACCGTCGGACAGTGAAGATGCAAGACAATTGACACGTCTTGCTTTTGATGTAAGTGAAAAGTTTGATACACCGGTATTTTTACGTCCTACAACTCGTATTTGTCATTCGTACAGTGTTGTGGATGTAAGCGGCAGTGAACGCAAAGAAGTTAATGTCGGAAAATTTGAGCGAAATCTCCAAAAGCATGTAATGATTCCGGCTTATGCGAGAGCGCGCCATTTTGAAGTAGAAAAGAGAATGGAAAAGCTTAAAGAATTTGCGGAAACGACAACTGCTAATACAACAGAATTTAACAATACGGAAATCGGTTTTATTACATCGGGAGTTTCTTACAATTATGTAAAAGAAGCTGCTCCTGATGCGTCGGTTTTGAAGCTTGGAATGATTTATCCGCTGCCTGAAAATAAGATCAAAGATTTCTGTAGCAAAATAAAAAAAGTTTATGTAGTGGAAGAACTGGATCCGTTCTTTGAAGAACAGATTAAAGCTATGGGATGTGACGTAGAAGGCAAAAAGTTTTTCCCTATTACAGGTGAGCTTTCTCCTGATAATGTTGAAGAGCTTCTTCACGGCAAAAAAGAACTTCTTCCGCCGGAAAAGATTCTGCCTCGTCTGCCGGCTCTTTGTCCGGGATGTCCTCATTCGTTTGTTTATAACGTTTTGAAAAAGCACAACATTCTTGTTTCTGGTGATATTGGTTGCTACACGCTCGGAGTTATGCCTCCGTTCCAAGTAATAGATACATGTATCGATATGGGTGCAAGTATTACGGCGGCTCAGGGACTTGAAATTGCAGAGCCTTCAGTTCGTCATGCTGCGGTAATCGGGGATTCGACATTTGCGCATTCGGGAATTACCGGGTTGATCAATGCAGCTTACAATAAACGCAATACGCTTGTCATTGTACTGGACAATTCAATTACCGCAATGACAGGTATGCAGCACAATCCTTTTTCCGGTGAGACAATTCGTGGTGAACAAACAGTTCAAGTTAATTATGAATATTTGGCAAAAGCGGTCGGCATTGAAGATGAAAACTTTATGCAAGTAAATGCTTACAAACCGGATGAAATCGAAGCTGCTATTGTTAAACTGGCTGATTCCGGGAAATTATCGCTCCTTGTAGTAAAAGGTATATGTGTTATTTACAACCGCAAGAAGAACAAAAAGAAGGGAGGCGTTTAAAATGGATAAAGTATTTAACTTATTAATAGTTGGTGTAGGCGGACAAGGAACTATTCTTGCAAGCAACATTGTAACTCAGGCTGCCATGAATGCCGGACTTGATGCAAAAAAAAGTGAAATTCACGGAATGAGTCAGCGCGGCGGTGCGGTATTCAGTCATGTGCGCTTTGGCAAAAAAGTTTTCTCGCCTGTTATCCCAAAAGGCAAAGTGGATGTTCTTCTTTCACTGGAAGAAATGGAAACTCTGCGCTGGACTGAATTTCTTAATAAAGACAGCAGATTGATTGTACTGAACAACAGAATTTTACCGGCAAACGCAACGGAATACCCGAAAGGTCTTACAGAAAAAATAAAAGCGCAGTTTAACAATGTGATTTCCATTGACCCGGAAGAGTACACAAAGAAATTAGGCAATGCAAAATTTCTTAATGTATTTTTGCTTGGTGTTTTGTCAAATTATGTTGATTTATCCGAAGACTGCTGGAAAGATGCTATTGAAGCACTTGTTCCTCAGGGAACTTTTGAAAAAAATTATGAAGCTTTCTTAATCGGGAAAGAATGCAAATAATGCGGAGGAGACCGTAGAATGATGTGGAATGAAAAAATAGAAACAATGAGCCGTGAGGATAAAAAAAAGTTGCAGGGCGAACGGCTTGTTGCGCTTGTTAAGCGATTATACGAAACTGTGCCGTTTTATAAAAAGCGTATGGATGAAAAAGGCGTTGCGCCGGCAGACATAAAAAGTATTGAAGATATTTCAAAATTGCCTTTTATGACAAAAAAAGATTTGCGTGAAGTTTATCCTCATGGGCTTCTTGCCGTGAAAAAAGAAGATATTGTCGAAATTCACATGTCTTCCGGAACTACAGGTAAACCTGTAGTGATGGAATATACAAAGCAGGATATTGATAATTGGGCGCAAGCCGTTGCGCGTTCACTGACAATGGCAGGCGTTACATCTTCAAGTACTGTTCAAGTTTCATACGGATACGGCTTATTTACCGGCGGTTTCGGAATTCATCACGGCGGACAAAAAATCGGCGCAAGTGTGATTCCGATGTCAGGCGGCAACACAAAGAAGCAATTGCAGATATTGCAGGATTTTCAGCCGGAATATTTAGCTTGTACGCCTTCATATGCAATGTATTTGGCAGAAGCTGCAATTGAAGAAGGAATTGCCGATAAGCTTAATCTTAAATACGGAATTTTTGGAGCAGAACCTTGGAGCGAGGCAATGCGCAAAGAAATTGAAGCGAAACTTCATATTAAAGCACTGGATATTTACGGGCTTACCGAGATTTCCGGACCGGGCGTAGCAATGGAATGCGAACATCAAGACATGCTACATGTTGCCGATGACTTGTTTTATCCGGAGATAATAAATCCTGAAACGGGCGAAGTACTTCCTTTCGGAGAAAAAGGCGAGCTTGTTTTTACTACATTAACAAAAGAAGGCACTCCGGTTCTGCGTTACAGAACAAAAGACATAACATTTTTATCCGAAGAAAAATGCAAGTGCGGACGAACGACAATCAGAATGCACAGGCTTATGGGAAGAACAGATGACATGCTTATTATTCGCGGCGTAAATGTGTTCCCATCACAAATTGAAGAAGTACTGCTGACAATCGAGGGTGTTGAACCGCATTACCAATTGATAGTAGAACGAAAAGGCAACCTTGATACATTGGAAGTTCAAGTTGAAATGAGCGATAAATTGTTTTCCGACAGTGTGGGAAAATTGGAAGGAACAGCTAAGGAAATAGAAAAAAACCTTTATGCTACACTTTCGATTCATGCAAAAATAACTTTGGTGGAACCGAAATCCATACCGAGAAGTGAAGGCAAGGCAAAGCGCGTAATTGATAAAAGAACTATATAATTCAGGAGAAAATGCAAATGAGTGTAAAACAGATTTCAGTATTTTTGAATAATGAAAAAGGCAGACTTGAGAAGATTACCGGGTTATTGGCAGAAAAAAATATTGATATAAAGTCATTGTGCATTGCCGAAACGGAAAAATTCGGTGTGCTGAGAATGCTTGTTGACAATGCAGATGAAGCTGCTTCGATTTTGCGTTCAAACGATGTTGTTTGTGACATTACAAGTGTTTTGGCTGTGGAAGTTGATGATGTTCCTGGCGGATTAAATAAAGTGCTTGCAGTGTTTAATGGTTTGAATATTGAATACATGTACGCTTTTGTGGAAAAAGCCGACAATCGTGCTGTAATGATATTTAAATTTTCTCAGCTGGACAAAGCGGAAAAGGTCGCTGCGGAAAACGGAATTATCATGCTTTCGGAAGATAAGCTTTTAAATAAAGTTTAAGAGCGACAAACATTCCTTGACATGCGGATGAAAAAGAATTATTAACGTGAACGTTCTTCAGGGCAGAGTGAAAATCTCGACCGGCGGTAATATAGTTAATCTATCAGCCCGTGTGTACCCGGTAAACGGTGTACTGATCCGTAAACAGACGGAGCCGACAGTAAGAAAGGTTTAAAAACCTTTTAAGTCTGGATGAAAGAAGATGTAATGTGTACTGTTTCTATTCTGCAAGATTTTATTCCCCCTGAAGATATTTAAGATTTTTTGTGAATATCTGATGGGGTTTTTTTATGCCTGAACGCTATATGAAACGAGCTTTGGAACTTGCCGCTTTGGGAACCGGTTATGCATCACCTAATCCGCTTGTCGGTGCTGTTATTGTGAAAGACGGCGTTGTAATTGGGGAAGGATACCACCAAAAGTACGGTATGGCTCATGCGGAAATAAATGCATTTCATGACGCTGATTCATGCGGCAACGACACTGCCGAAGCTGATTTATACGTTACGCTAGAACCGTGCAGTCATTACGGCAAAACGCCTCCGTGTGCAGAGGAAGTTATAAGCCGAAAAATCAAACGTGTGTTTATCGGAATGAAAGACCCGAATCCGCTTGTCGCAGGGCGCGGAATTCTTATGCTTCAAAAAGCTGGAATTGAAGTTTCGTGCGGAATACTGGAAAGCGAGTGCCGCAGAATAAATGAACCGTTCATAAAATTTATCACAACAAAGCTGCCGTTTGTATTCATGAAATCGGCAATGACGCTTGACGGTAAAATTGCGTCATATACAGGGGATTCCAGATGGGTAAGCTGTCCGACTTCACGGGAACTGACTCATCATTACCGAAATAAATATATGGCAATAATGGTCGGTTGTTCTACAGTAGTTATTGATAATCCAGAATTGACATGTAGATTGCCCGGCGGCAGAAATCCGCTTAGAATCATAGTAGACAGCAAAGCAGTTTGTCCGGAAGACAGCAAAGTTTTCCAAACGGCGGAAGATAAAAAAACGCTTCTTGCAGTAACAAAAGCTGCTGCACCGGATAAAATAATGCGTTTGCGCAATGCCGGAGTGGAAGTTATTGTGCTGCCGGAAGATGAAAACGGCAGAGTAAATCTTTGTGAACTTATGAAAAAACTTGGTGAAATGAAAATCGATTCAGTCCTTTTGGAAGGCGGCGGAACATTAAATTTCAGTGCTTTGAAAAGTGGAATCGTAGACCGAGCAGCCTTTTTTATTGCACCTAAAATTATCGGCGGCAAAGATGCGAAAACGCCGGTGGAAGGCGACGGAATGCGCTTGATGTCGGAAGCGATTAACCTTAAACAAACAGAAACAACATTTGTAGGAAATGATTTGCTTATAACCGGGCTTGTAAGCAACAGAAAGGAGGCGCAATGTTTACCGGAATAGTCGAAGAAGTAGGAACTGTGCTTGCGGTTTCCAGTGGAAAGATTGTGATTAAAGCTACTAAAGTTTTGGAACAGAAAGCTTTGTCTGGAGCCAGCATTGCAGTAAACGGAGTTTGCCTTACGGTTGCCGATTCATCGTCGGGGAAATTTACGGCTGATGTTATGCCGGAAACGTTTAGGCTTACTAATTTAGGAAAATTATCCGCAGGAAGCAGAGTAAACCTTGAGCGTGCAATGGCTGCGGACGGACGTTTCGGCGGTCATATTGTAAGCGGTCATATTGACGGAACCGGAACAGTTGAAAGTTTGATTGCTGAAGGAAATGCTGTTTGGCTTACTGTTAATTGTCCGCAGGATTTGCTTCGTTACATTTTGCCGCGCGGAAGCATTGCGATTGACGGAGTAAGCCTTACCGCAGCAGAAGTGGGTGATTCGTATTTTAAAGTATCGTTGATTCCTCACACGCGGCAGGAAACAACGCTTTTGAATCATAAAGCCGGTGATTTGGTGAATCTGGAAACTGATATAATTGGCAAGTATGTTGAACGATTGATGAAGTATGGCAGTTCGGCAGAAAAAAACGAGGAAAGTAAAGAAAAGTTATCATACGAGTTTTTAATTGAGAATGGTTTTTAACTTAGAAAATAAGGAGCGATAAAATGTTGGCAAAAATTGAAGATGCATTGGCGGCACTGAAACGCGGAGAAATTATAGTAGTAGTGGATGATGAAAATCGTGAGAATGAAGGCGATACAATTTGTGCAGCGCAGTTTGCAACGCTTGAGAATGTTAATTTTATGGCAGTTCATGCACGTGGATTGATTTGTATGCCAATGAGCGAAAAACTTGCCGAGAAGCTGAAGCTCCCTCAAATGTGCAGTGAAAATACTGACAATCACAGTACGGCATTTACCGTTTCTGTAGACCATGTAAGTACAACAACAGGTATTTCGGCATTGGAACGGTCTGTAACCGCACAAAAAATTGTTGATGATGACGCAAAGCCCGAAGATTTTCGCCGTCCGGGACACATGTTTCCGCTGACTGCCAGAGAGGGCGGAGTTCTTAAACGCAACGGTCACACGGAAGCTACGGTTGATTTAATGCGGCTTGCCGGACTTAAAGAAGCTGGGCTTTGCTGTGAAATAATGAAAGA
Organism: Spirochaetales bacterium; assembly: GCA_050872545.1. Classification (GTDB taxonomy): domain Bacteria; phylum Spirochaetota; class GWE2-31-10; order GWE2-31-10; family GWE2-31-10; genus RGIG8597. Next base: position 10,375 of record JBNMHA010000060.1, read on the forward strand.
TGACGGAACAATGGCGCGTTATGATGATTTAACGGCGTTTGCAAAGAAACATAATCTGCTTATGATTTCTATTGAACATTTGCAGGAATATCGCCGCCGAAATGAAATGATGATTTCTCATGAAGCGAATGCAAAGCTGCCTACACGTTACGGTGAGTTTAGAATTCATGGTTTTGTAGATAAAATTACTGCAGAACATCATCTGGCATTAGTTATGGGAAATCCGAAAGAGTGTGAAAAGCCGCTTGTGCGTGTTCATTCGGAATGTCTTACCGGCGATGTTTTTGGTTCTGCAAAATGTGACTGCGGCGAACAGCTTGATTATGCGCTGAAAGCGATTGCAAAAGAAGGCTGCGGAATGCTTATTTATCTGCGTCAGGAGGGGCGCGGAATAGGGCTTATCAATAAACTGAAAGCGTATGAGTTGCAGGAAAAAGGAATGGACACAGTGGAAGCAAATGTCGCACTCGGATTTCCGGAAGACGCGCGTAATTATGCGGTTGCTGCACAGATTCTAAAATCATTCGATGTTAAAACAGTTCGGCTTCTTACAAATAATCCGCAGAAAGTTGACGGGCTGACAAAGTACGGTGTTGATGTTGCAGAGCGTGTGCCTATTGAAGTGGCTGCAAAACCGACTGATTTGTTTTATTTGCAGACGAAGAAATTAAAAATGGGTCATATCCTTAATAAATTAGGGAATGAAAATAAATAGTTTGAATGTTGAGTTTTGAATTTTTGTACCATTGCTGGTAATTATTATTTCAAACAATACACGAAATTAGACCAAATAAAAAAGGAGCAGTTATGAAGATTACAGAGGGAAATTATATCGGAACAGGTTTAAGAATGTGTTTAATTGCGAGCCGTTTCAATGAATTGATTACAAACAAGCTTGTAGGCGGCGCATTGGACGCACTTAAACGACACGGTGTTGCTGATGATGATATTACGCTGGCTTGGGTGCCGGGGGCATTTGAAATTCCGTTGGCTGCCGACCGTGCTGCCGCCGGTGGAAAATACGATGCCGTCATTTGCTTGGGTGCCGTAATCAGAGGAGCAACGCCTCATTTTGATTATGTTTGCGCAGAAGTTTCAAAAGGGTGTGCTGCTGCCGGATTAAAAAATAACATACCGGTGCTTTTCGGCGTTCTTACTACAAACACTATAGAAGAAGCGATTGAACGAGCCGGAACAAAGGCAGGCAACAAAGGATTTGATACTGCCGTAAGTGCCATTGAAATGGCTAATCTTTTAAAGCAGTTATAATGGATGATATTTTTAAACTTTACAAAGAGTGCCGATTATGTCCGAGAGAATGCGGAATTGACAGGTTTACTGCTGCCGGAGTCTGCGGAGAATCGGCACGTTTGTCTGTAGAAACGGCAGTACTGCACAATGGCGAAGAACCGTGCATTTCATGCGGCAACGGAAGTGGTACGATTTTTTTTAACGGCTGCGGTCTGCGCTGCATTTTTTGCCAGAATATGGAAATAAGCCAAAAGAAAATATCAGAAGCAAAATATTATACTGAAGATGATTTGGTTGATATTATGCTGAAACTTGCTGATTTGGGTGCTGCAAATATTAATTTTGTAACGCCGGATCATTACTTACCGCATATTGTTTATGCAGTGAATAAGTTTCGTGCAAAAGGCTGCACAATTCCGATTGTTTATAACTGTAGCGGCTGGGAAACTACCGAACATTTGAAACTTGCGGTGGAAGTCGCTGATATTTTTCTTATAGACTGCAAATTTTCACTGCCACAGACAGCTGCATTTTGTCTACGTACAAAAAATGAGAGTTATACGCATGTTGTGTGGAATGCGTTGGAGTTTTTGTATAAACATTTGGGAAATCTGCAACTTGATGAAAACGGGGCTGCAAAGCGCGGTGTACTGGTGCGCCATCTTGTGCTGCCGGGAATGACGGATAACAGTATTGATATTGTAAATGAATTATTCTTTCGTTTCGGTTCTGAAATTTATTTGAGCCTTATGGCGCAGTATACTCCGTCATTCCTTGATTTACCGGACAGCTGTACAAATGAAGAATGGCGTAAAAGTTTATCGCGCTGCCTGACCGAAGAAGAATATCGGAAAGTTGTTGATTTGGCATTGGAACTTGGTTTTGAGAATTTGTATATTCAGGAATTGCCGCAGCAAAATGATATTTACATTCCTGATTTTGCTTCTCGTGAAATGTTTGGAAAATGGTGAGGCTGATTTTTTTGCCATTCTTATGAATGTTGTAAACTAAAGCGTGATTCTTCTGTTCGCTGGCGTTCACACGCTTGCCTTTTTTGTCATTCCCGCCCTTGCTTGTTTCCAATGTCATTCCCAGCAACTTTTAGTCTTATGTCATCTTCGGGCTTGACCCGAAGATCTATCCAATTGTTTTACAGGAGGTTGTTGGATCAAGCCGGATAATGACAACTTCTATAAGATTGCCGGAATAAACCCGGCAATGATAGTCTGCTTTATGTCATTCCCTTGCTTGACAATGGAATCTGCGCAAAGTTTCTAAAGCTTTTCTATTTTCTCAAGTGATAGTCCGGTAACAGAAGCTATTTGGTCTTGTGGTAACCCTAAGGCAATTAACCTTTTCGCAGTTTCAAGTTTTGCTTCGTTGCGACCTTGTTCTTCACCGGCAGCAAAGCCGATATTGTAAGTTTCTTGTTTTAACATTTGCAATGTCATATATTCAGCCCTCCATTCTTCATTGCCATGCACTCGATG
>JBNMHA010000061.1:0-13105 GCA_050872545.1 Spirochaetales bacterium
ATTCCAAACTAGAATTAGGGTCTGTCCCCATAGGCTAAAAAAATACGCCGGTAATAAATATTTCCAGTCCTATAGCAATAAGAATTATTCCTCCAAAAATTGTTGCTTTACCGGAAAATTTCGTGCCGACCTTTTTACCTATAATCAATCCTGTCATACAAATAAAAAATGTAACAACAGAAATTATCAATGCACAAACGATTGCCATAATCAAACCATATTCCGCAATCGTAAATCCTACAGACAATGCATCAATAGAAGTTGCAAGTCCTTGTATTAAAAGCGTAATTATTCCAAGCGAAGAAACTTTTTCCTCATCAGTCTTATTTTTTATTCCTTCTACCAGCATTTTACCACCAATTAAAACAAGAAGTATTAGTGCAATCCAAGGAATAAACTTCTCAAATGCTTCAAAATACTGAATTACCGTATGCACACATCCCCAGCCAATCATTGGCATTAATGCTTGAAAAAAGGCAAAAACTCCGGCAATTGTACACATTTTTCCGATTTTCATGTTTGATTCATTCAAGCCATTTGCCAATGACACTGAGAATGCGTCCATTGCAAGTCCGATTCCAAGCAGTACGCTATTGAGAAAAAACAGTAGATTCCATTCCATTTTCCAATCTCCTTAAAAATAAAAAAAGCCCCGATACAACTTTTCAGCTGTATCCGAGCTTCTGTAAAAAAACTCAAGTACAGCCAATAATGCTATACATGAGTCTCGCAAATTAAAGCAAGCCAGACCTGCGGTCAGTATGTTGACTTGCTGCGTTATACGCCTGCTACTCCCTCATTGGGATTTGTTTGTTTACAAACATTAATTTCAAAAAAAGTCACTACACAAAAGCATAATGACTTTCCGTAGTAAAAAAACTAGCTATTAAGAGTTAGCTTTTGCAAAATCTTTCATAAAGGCAGCAAGTTTTTCGCAACCTTCAACCGGCATTGCATTGTAAGTGGAAGCACGCATTCCGCCTACAGAACGGTGACCTTTCAAGCCATACAAACCGACAGCTTTTGCTTCTTCAATAAACTTTTTGCTCAAAGTTCCGTCTGCATCATCTTTTCCTAAAGTAAAAGTAATATTCATTGCAGAACGAGAATCCTTCTGTGCATGACCTTTATAAAATCCATTTGATGAATCAATAACATCATAAACCAACGCAGCTTTATTTTTATTGCGTTCAGCCATTTTATCAAGTCCGCCGATTGTATTTTTAAGCCAATCCATTACAAGATTAACCATGTAAATACTCCAAGTCGGAGGTGTATTATACAATGAATTATTTTCTGCAAATGTAGAATAACGCAACATTGTAGGGATTTTATCGTTTTCTCTTTCGTAAAGATCCTTGCGGACAATTGCTACAGTTACACCTGAAGGTCCGATATTTTTTTGAGCACCGGCAAAAAGTACTCCGATATTTTTCCAGTCAACAGGCTTTGATAATGCATCGGAAGAAGCATCAATTACCAAAGGAATTCCGTTTGTTTCTGGCAAATTATCGTATTCTGTTCCAAAAATTGTATTGTTAGAAGTGATATAAACATAATCTATATCGCCTGTATCTTTAATTTCCGGAATAGAAGGAATTCTGTCAAAGTTAGTGTCTTCTGAAGTTGCAATTATTTCAATGTTTTTTCCCTGAATCTTAGCTTCTTTAATTGCTTTTTTAGACCAAGTACCGCTGTTTATATACAAAGCTTTCTTTCCATCTCGCAAGAAACACATAGGAATCATAGCAAATTGCAGTGAAGCTCCGCCTTGTATAAACAAAATATCAAAATTGTCCGGAACCTTATAAAGTTCTTTTATCAAAGCAATTGCACCGTTATGAACAGCTTCATATTCTTTGCCGCGGTGAGAATGTTCCATAATAGACATTCCTGAACCTTGGAAATTTACCAAATCTTTAGCTGCTTTTTCCAAAGCTTCCACCGGCAATGTAGAGGGACCGGGATTAAAATTAAATACTCTATCCATATCTTTTTCCTTAAATATTAAATATCCCAAGCACAGCAACGCACTTGGGAATAAAGTTACTTTATATTATTTATCGTTTAATGCTGCAATTCCGGGTAAAACTTTTCCTTCTACTAATTCAAGAGAAGCTCCGCCGCCTGTAGAAATGTGGCTCATTTTATCGGCAACACCTGCTTTATTTACAGCTGCAACTGAATCACCACCACCGATAACAGTAACGGCACCTTTCAAGTCAGCCAAAGCATTTGCAATTGCCAAAGTTCCTTTTGCAAAATTATCCATTTCAAAAACACCAACAGGACCGTTCCAGAAAACAGTTTTTGCATCAGCCAATTCACCTTTGAACAAATCAATACTTACAGGACCAATATCCAATCCCATCATATCTTTAGGCATAGCGTCAATGTTTGTTGTTTTGATAGTTGCGTCATTAGCAAATTTATCAGCACAAACAACATCTGTCTGCAACAACAGTTTAACGCCTTTCTTTTCGCAGCCTTCAATGATTTTTTTAGCTGTTTCAATCTGGTCTTCTTCACACATTGAAGTTCCGATTTCCATTCCTTTCGCTTTAAAGAATGTGAAAGCCATTCCACCGCCGATTATGATTTTATCAACTTTTTCAAGCAATTTTTCGATTACGGTAATTTTAGAAGAAACTTTTGCACCGCCGACAATAGCAACAAATGGATGAGCCGGATTTTTAACAACTTTATCTTCCAAGAATTCAAGTTCTTTTTCCATTAAGAAACCGGCAACACAAGGTCCCTTCACAAATTTGCAGATTGATGCAGTAGAAGCGTGGTCTCTGTGTGCAGTACCGAATGCATCATTGATATAAACTTCACCGTAAGTTGCCAAAACTTTAGCCATTTCATCGCGTTCTGCTGCATCTTTAGATGTTTCCTGTTTGTGGAAACGAGTATTTTCCAGCAATAAAACTTCTCCGTTGTCCAAAGCGTCTACCATTTTTTTAGTTTCATCGCTCAAGCAGTCTGGCGCAACTTTTACTTCTTTTGCAATATATTCGGAAAGACGTTTTGCAACAGGTGCCATTTTGTGTTTTCCGTTGATATATTTTTCTTCATCAAAAGCTTCACCTGCTTTTTCAGCTTTTTCTTTTGCCTTAGCCATATCTTTTTTAGGGTCACCTAAATGAGACATCAAAACAAGGCTTTTTGCTCCATTTTCCAAAACATATTTAATAGTAGGAAGTGCAGCTTTGATACGAGTATCATCACTGATAACACCATCTTTTAAAGGCACATTGAAATCAACACGCATAACAATTTTTTTGCCTTTTACGTCAATATCTTTCACTGTTTTCTTTGTAATTGCCATATTGTTTATCCTTAATTTAGTTTTATTTTGACTTTCTGCTGCAGAAGTCAATTTATTAAAAAAAACGGGGAATTACATGAATTCCCCGGCTTTTTCCAGTTGAGGAAATTGCATATTATTTGCAATTCCCATACCGTCGTAAGACGGTCAGGATTGATTTATTATTTTACGTTTTCAGCAAAATATTTGATTGTTCTTACCATTTGGCTTGTGTAAGAGTTTTCGTTGTCATACCAAGAAACAACCTGAACTTCATAAGTATCATCATCAACTTTAGCAACCATAGTTTGAGTAGCATCAAACAATGAACCGTAAGTCATTCCGATAATATCAGAAGAAACGATTTGTTCTTCGTTGTATCCGAAAGAATCATTAGCAGCAGCTTTCATTGCAGCATTGATTCCTTCTACAGTTACGTTTTTTCCTTTTACTACAGCGATCAAAATAGTTGTAGATCCTGTAGGAGTAGGAACACGCTGTGCTGAACCGATTAATTTTCCGTTTAATTCAGGAATTACAAGACCGATAGCTCTAGCTGCACCAGTAGAGTTAGGTACAATGTTAGCAGCACCAGCTCTTGCTCTTCTCAAGTCGCCTTTTCTGTGTGGACCATCAAGAATCATTTGGTCACCGGTATAAGCGTGAATTGTGCTCATAATACCAGCCTGAATTGCAGCATAGTCATTCAATGCTTTAGCCATAGGTGCAAGACAGTTTGTAGTACAAGAAGCAGCAGAAATAATATTATCTCCGTCTTTCAAAGTACCTTCGTTTACACCAAATACGATTGTAGGCAAATCGTTTCCTGCAGGAGCAGAAATAACAACTTTTTTAGCACCTGCATCAATATGAGCCTGAGCTTTATCTTTTTTTACGTAGAAACCTGTACATTCAAGAACAACATCAACACCCAATTTTCCCCAAGGAAGATTTTTTGCATCAGCTTCTTTGTAAATTGTAATTTTCTTTCCGTCTACTGTAATAGAATCTTCTCCAGCTTCTACAGTGTGTTTGTTTTCACCGATTTTTCCGCAGTATCCGCCCTGAGCTGTATCATATTTTAAAAGTTGAGCCAGCATTTTAGGATCTGTCAAGTCGTTGATTGCAACAACATCGTATCCTGCAGCACCAAACATTTGTCTGAAAGCCAGACGACCAATTCTACCGAAACCATTAATAGCAACTTTTACTGCCATTTTTTACTCCTTATGAATAAAAATTTGTTCTATAAAATAAAAAAATTTATGAATGGCAAAACTATAATCGATATGATATTTGTTGTCAATCTTTTTCTAAATTATAATAAATGCAAAACTTGTTTCTTTATGTTCCTTTTTGGAATAAAAAAATAGAATCAGAGGAAAATAAATCGGATATGAATAACAATTTAGGTATTAAATCGGCACGTTTCATTTTAATTCTTGTCGTTCCAATTATAGTAACAACATCTTTAATTATCGGCGGACTTTCAATCCGTTCGGAATATGCAAGCCTTACCGGAGAAACCAACAAACGCTACAGATTGTCAATTATGAACTACCGCAACCTCATAAGCGGCAATTCACTGAAAAATGCAGAAGAAACTGTTCAAAATATTGTAAGAGATGAATCGGTAATATTTGTGGCAGTTATGCTAAACAACGGCAAAGAAAATGAAGAAATTATTTTCAGTATGGGAAACGCCGAAGGTGGATTTAACGGACTGGATACAAGTGATTTAGCAAAACTTTCGGAGCGTCCCGAAAAATTATTAAGAAACAGCCTGATAAATGAAGTTTATCCGAAAGATTTATTAAAGGAAATAGAATTAAACAGCAATGAAATTCTTCCTCCATTCTTAACCGCAGAAGAATTTGAAAAGTTAATACCGAAATTTGTTTCTACAAAAATAGAAACTTTTTTTAACTACAACAGCGTAATTAAAGAGCAAGAATTTTCCCGATTATACGAACTTTTCAAGCAAAGTTACTACAAAACCGAAAAAGGTTACCGTTTAAGACAATGTTCCGAAGCCGAGAAAAAGGTTTTGTACAATTTTCTGTACTCGTCCGGTTTTTTGGAAAACAGAGTAAGTGTTTTTCCGCATTTGAAAAAAGTCGGACTGGAAAAATCTTATCTGTTCTACTGCCCACTGTATTCAAATCCTCCTGCCAGCGAATATAACGGCAACATAATAATTTGTTTCTCATTTACAGACATAATCAAACAACTGCGCAGTCGGACAATTATTTCTATTTTCATAACGCTGATAGCTGCTTTGGTTGCCGTTGCTTGGAGTATTTTCTCGGCATTTGCATTTTCATCAAGAATTGTAAAACCGCTGCACAAGATGTGCGGACAAGTAAAAATTATCAGCGAAACGGAAGATTTTGAGTCATTGAAAGGAACACAATATGAAAAATTGGACATTAACAGCGGTGATGAAATCGAAGATTTGGCGAAAGATATTAATTTGATGACAGAAAATCTTATCGAAAAATCAAAATCGGACAAACAGCTTCTTTTGGGGAAAGAAATACAGGAGAAATTTATTCCACTGTCACCTATAAAAGATAAAAACATAGAAATTTACGGTTTTTATGAAGGTGCAAAAGGCGTAAGTGGAGATTATTTTGATTACAAAAAGACAGATAACGATTGCTACACTTTCATTATGTGCGATGTTGCAGGAAAAGGCGTTCCAGCAGCATTGATTATGGTAGAAATATTTACATTGTTCCATACATTGTGCAGCAAAAAAATCAATACGGCTCAAGTCGTTCAAAACATCAATGATGTACTGGCAGATAAAGGATTTGACGGGAGATTTGCCTCGATAATTGTATTGACGCTGAATGTTATAACCGGGGAAATGCGTTTTACCAGTGCCGGATACTCTGAATTGTTTGTATACAAGCATAAATTAGGAAAAAGTCGTGTATTTCCACTTCCGAAAAGCGGTCCGGCAGTCGGAGTTTTTCATTCCGCAATGCTGCCGGAACCATATCATGAAATAAAAAGCCGCTTAGATTACGAAGATATAATACTTCTGTTCAGCGATGGAATTGAAGAATCACGAAGCGGAAATTTTTCAACAGATGAAAAAGGCAGCAAACATTTTGAAGAATTCGGTCGTACTCGCTTAATAAATGCCGTTGATTCATCACTGAAAAAAACTCCTGACGGCGTAATCCGCAACATTATAAAGCATGAACATTTATTCAGAAAAAATGCGGAACAATATGATGACCTGACACTTTTGGCAATTATGCGCAAACGATAGCAATTATTTTTTGCACAAACCATTTTGCCGGACAAGCCGGCATGTTAAAACTTACTTCAAAGTAACTTAGGCTTTCGCTTGGAAAAAAATATTCAGCATTAATTGTTTTGTATTTCGTATTCTATTTTTTCAAGCGGAATTTCAAGTTCCTGAAAATTTTTCACAAAAGCTCTGTTAATTCCGGGAGTTGTTACGACATCATCGGCTTCTGAATATTGACCGTATTTCAAGTAAACTCCAACCAAATTTATGTGAGCGTTTCCGTTGTCTATTTTTTCAATAACAGATTGCGGAATACCTTCAAATTCCACTCTGTTTTCCCATTCTTTTTTGTATGAGTCAGTACCAAAACTGATGATTGGCAAATATCGCTTTGGTTTTATAATTTCATTTCCGTCATTATCAACAATATTGAATTTTAAATCATAAAGAATGTTTTCGTACCAACCGTAAGAAGAAGTTGAAACTTTGAACTTTCTGCCGCTTGCTTGCGTATAAGCAAATGCGTTATAAACTCCGGTTTTTTTAAGAAGCGAAATATCATTACCAAAACCGGCAAGTTCCATTAATACTACTTTTTCTTCATCTGTTAAATTTCGTTCAAGATTGGAACGATAAACTGCAACACCGTTGACCAGATTCGCTGCTTTCTGATAACCGGAAACGGAATCTTCATTAGGCCAATTTCGCGGCATTGACAAATCTGTCCAATCCTCCTTATACGCTTTTTTATATCCCTCTGAAATAATAGAAATTACATTTTTATATCGCTCGGATTCTTCAATTTTTAATGAAGACGAATACGTCGCCGTTCTGGTACTGTAGTTAAGATTACCCTGCTGCAATTTTCCTATTATAAATTTAAATCGACCATATTCAGTACCGTACTTTTCTGCGTCAATTAAAAGAGTTTTCCAGCTGTCGTGCAATTGAAAAACATTGTAGGAACCTCTGCCGGGCAGCCCACTTTCTATAATACCTGCCAGCTCATTGTACTTTTCTGTTCCGACAGCAGATACACCTCGCTCTGCTTCTCTGCGCATTGCATCGTACAACATGCCCAACGCATAACAAAGCTGATTTTTCGCTTCAAACTCTTCCGCTTTTGCAATCAGTGCAGAATTTTCTGCTAAAACATCATCTTTTTTCAATTCAAAATCAGTTTTATAACCTTTGCCGGCAGCTTCATTATTTTTTCTTTGAGTTTCAAGCTCTGTATCGCAGAATGCACCCAAACCTGCGGCTTCATTGGCGGCAATTTGGTCGGAGATTTCCTTATTTGTAAATTGACCTTTCCCGGCAGTTTTATTATTAATGCGTTCCTGCTCTAAAATTTTCTCAAGCTCTGCATTTGTAACCCTACCGTATCCCATTTTTTCATTATTGACTTTTTCAAAGTAAAGTTGTGTGGAAAGCTTATATTCATAATCTTTGTATTCAGTTTCCGACATTAATCCGTAAACCGCATCAAGCACAAAACCGACATCATACTCATGACCGCCGTTATAATATTTGAAACCAAGTACTATTTTTTCTGCACATTTTATTCTGTCTAAATAAGTTTCTGAATAGGAATTAAAATATTTATCAATATCCTCTTCATAAGCTTGCCCCCACATTATAGGAAATCCTTTTATGATATTCCTTATATCAGCTTTTATTGCTGAATTTTTAGGCAAACAAATAACAATGTTCATTCTTTTAAATTTAAAAAAGTTTTTTGAAAATTCTTTTGCTGAATTAAACTCAAAAATTTTATTTCCGTAATAAACAGTATTCTTTTCAGAATCAGACCGTACCGCAGCATTAAAATTATCTATATAAATTTGATCTCGCTTTTGAGTTACTGCTTCTAAACCTTGAGAGAAAATCGGCAGTGAAATAAACAAAACCAGAAGCTGTAGAAATATTTTCCTCATATTAATTCTCCTTTTTATCTGAGCAAACATGCGTCGCGTTTCTAGCACAAAGCGCATATTTTGTCCATTTTGCTCAGCTTGATCAGCAGGGATAGACCCATATTCTAAAACAGCATACAGGTCTGTCCCCTAGCTTAATATCTGCCCGATTTATTTGTATTCCAGATTGGAATTAGGGTCTGTCCCCGGTAAAAATACCAACAACTGCAAAACAGATTCCCGTGTCGGCGCACGAGAATAACATGTAATAAAAAAAGCTGTCCGTTACACATTTCCGGACAGCTTATAAATCAGCCTTTCATAAAAGTTTCATTAATTAAATCAGCGTATTTATCCGCAATATAATTACGCTTCATTTTAAGTGAGTTAGTAAGTTCATCACCTACTTCAAACGGTTTAGGCACTACCGCAATGTATTTTATCGATTCACATGACTTAAAGCCATTTTTCACATTAACTTTAGCTCTGATTTTGGAAATTAAATGCTTATTTACTTCCTCCGAAGCACATAAAGCGTCGTAATTATCTGTCGGCAAATCTAAATTCTTTGCTAATTTCTTCAACGCCTCCGGATTCGGAACAACAATCGCCGCAAGATATTTTTTATCCTGTCCTACAAGCATTGTATTCAGAATTAAATCACATTCGAGAATCTTCTCTTCAATCGGAGTAGGTTCAATATTTTCGCCGCCGGTAAGCACAATAGTTTCCTTTGCGCGTCCTACAATCTGGAGATTTCCGTTAAGAGTCAAACGCCCCAAATCACCTGTATCAAGCCAGCCGTTTCTGATTATTTTCTGCGTTACTTCAGGCATTTTATAGTACCCCTGCATGACAATCTTGCTGCGAACATAAATGTGTCCCTTTTCGTGTTGATTTTCAAGTGGCTCAAAATTGTCATTTCCGATCATCACATCTACGCCGGGAAGCGGTCTACCTACAGTACGCGGCACTAAGTAACCCGGAGTTCTTACACAAATTACCGGAGAAGTTTCTGTCATTCCGTAGCCTTCCAGAATGTTAATATTTGCTGCGTTGAAAAAATCATCCATGTAATCCGGAAGTTTTCCGCCGCCGGAAATAGGAACATGCAACTTACCGCCTAGAATTTTCCTGATTTTAGAAAAAATTAAAATATCACCGATAAGATCCGGAATAAACAGCAGAATAATTCCGAAAAAGCTTGCAATTTTGATTCTTAACATGCGCAGAAAAGGCTGCTTTTCAAAATATGCAATCTCATTGCTGAGATTTTTCTTGCTGTTGTAATAAACAATTCCTACTCTCTGAAACAAACGGAACAATCTGTAGACAACCGGCTTAGCTTTCATCTTTGTAACTACGCCTGTATAGAGCGATTCCCAAATTCTCGGAACCGAAACCATGTAAGTCGGCTTTATTTCGGCAAGCATCGGAAGCAAATGTTTTGAAATCGGCTTTGAATATGCCATAGAACCGCAAGTAATGATAATCGCATATTCGATTGTTCGTTCATATACATGCCAAACCGGCAGAACAGAAACCCATCTGTCTTTTTCCATTGGGAAAAGAACTTTCAGCATACAATAAACATCTGTCAAAATATTTCCGTGTGAAAGCATTACGCCTTTAGGCACGCCGGTTGTACCGGAAGTATATATAATTGTAGCCAATGTATCTTCATTAATGCTTTTTCTTATTTCTTCCAATTCGTTTTTCAATGAGTCGTACTTTTTGTGTCCGTTCTCAATAAGCTTGTCAAATGTATAAACAGCCGGTTTCTTAGGCACATCGGCTGCAACATCTTCCGGCTGTCCGGTAAGCAAAATTATTGATTCCAATATCGAATCTGCTTCAAGTCCGGAGATAACTCTGTTTGCCTGTGTAGGATTTTCTGCAAAACAAACTTTTGCGTCACTGTGCTTAATTATATAAGCAATTTCACCGGTACTTGAATCCGAACCTCGCGGCACATCGGCAGCCCCCAGTGAAAGAACGGCTAAATCGCTGACAATCCATTTCCACATGTTATCGGAAATGATTGCGACTTTATCACCGCTGCGAACCCCAAGTTGATAAAGACTTGCGGACAAATACTGAACAAGCGAACGAATTTCGGGATACGTTCTGTTTATCAAAATATCTTTTTCTTTATACTGTAAATACGGTTTGTTTGGGAAAGTATCAGCTGCATAATAAAATGCTTCTACTAAGCTGTAACTTTTATGATAATTTCTTTTACGTGACATGAAGAGAGATCTCCTGTGATTTTGTGGAGCGTAGTATACCACACTATCTTAAAACGGCAAACTAAAGTTTTTAAGAGTTGATATTTAGTTGCATATATGTAGTAAAAAAGCAGAAGTTTTCTGAAAAGATGTGAAAACCTCTGCTTTTATGTATTTAGACTTAATCTGCCAAAATGCCGAGTTTTGCTTCCGGTGTCATTATCGAACTTGCTTCATCATGTTTCCGAAAGAAACTCGGTTGGCAATCTTTTGCTTTTCAGCGGATTGCCGCATCAAAGCACTGCAATTACAAAACTATTCAGCAAGTTCTACCAAAACAGGATTACTTGCTGTACTGAACGAAGCTTTTCCGCCGCTGACTGTAGCAGTTTCACCAGTGTAAGCATTTCGTACCTGTTTGCCGTCTGCAAATGCTCCGCTTACAGTTACGCTGCTGCTGCTTCCGGCATAAATTACTACTGTATCTTCACCCGCCTGTCCGTTGTAGTAACGTTTGTAAGTATTAGAAGCAATTTCAGTCTGCTGTCCGCCACCTACTGCCGGATGTCCCTGACGGAATTTTCCGACTTTCTTCCAGTGTTTATTTACATTTCCGTCTACCGCATCCCAGTTGAAATCACTTCTTGTTCCTTGTGTTTTATCAGAACCTGTATCACCGAATGAACGTCCTGTTTCATCACCATAGAAAATCTGTACTTGACCCGGCAGCAGTAAGAAATTTGTTCCTAATGTTATCATATCACCCGGTCTGTACAAACTTGTATCATGACTTGAAATATAAGCCAACGCATTTTGTCCGTCATCCGGAGTTCCGTTCAACTTACCTGCACGGCTTGCCCAATCAGATACATTTGGTGTACTTCCAGAACCGGAATTATAACTAAAGTCAATCATGGAATCAAAGCCATAGTTATAATAATAACCATTTCCGATATACCAAGTGAAACATTCACCTGTCATCCAGAAATCTTCATCCCAATTTTTTGCATCTCCGGTAGCTCTGCTGGAATTTCTCCAAGTTTCAAGAGCCGTTTTACAAACATCTTTTAGTTCTTTCCATCTGTAAGCATCAATGTGTTTAGCTGTATCGCAACGGAAACCGTCAATACCGAATTCTTCTACCCAAGCGGCAAGCCATTTTTCAATATAAACAGCAGGCGCAAGTCCCAAATCCTTTCGCAGATTCTTTGCTGCCGGAATAATCCAGTCGTCATATCCAGAAGTTTCTTTTGCCCATTTTGTTTTTAATATAGCCGGTGCCGGTTCTGAACTTGTTGATTCGGTTTTGAAGTCAGGCAAAAAGTCTAAACACATTTGAAGGTCGCCGCCGCCGGTAGTATAACCGTTGAAATCACCTCTTACCCAGTTAGAACCCCAGAATTTATCCCAGTTCGAACCGGACTTATCTATTGGCTTTTGGTGGAATGTTTCTCCGCCGCTTGGCAGCCAGCTGAAGTTTGCGCCGGAAGTAAGTGAACCGTAACCGTATTCTTCCATATCTTTCATATTTTCATAACCGGTATGATTCATTACTATATCCATTACAATACGAATGCCTTTTTCATGCGCTGCATTAACAAATGTTCTGAATTCCTCTACAGTTCCCATGTTCTTATCTATGCCTGTATAGTCCAAAACATAGTAACCATGATAACCGTAATGTGCAAAATCTCCGCTGTTTCCACCGCCGACCCATCCGTGAATTTGTTCATAAGGTGCAGAAATCCAAATAGCATTTACACCTAAATCATCAAGATAATCGAGTTTCTGTGTAAGTCCGGCAATATCTCCGCCGTGGAATGTACCTATATTTTTACCTTTGCAGTCGGTTTTTATTCTTCCGTAAGAAGTATCGTTGCTTGTATTTCCGTTGTAGAAACGGTCGGTCATTACAAAGTAAATCAAAGCGTTATCCCAAGAGAATTTATCTACTTTTGCATTGTCATTTACTGTTAATGACGCAGTTTCAGTTTTGCTTCCTATATTGTTTGTTGCAGTGACAGAAACATTTATCACAGAACCGTTTGATACGCCCAATGTCGAAACAGGTACAGCAAGTGAGCCATCAGAAAAATCAGACAGCGAGTAACTTTTGCTTCCTACCGATGCGCTAACAGATGTCAACGGACTGTTGCCGTCTCTGATTGAAATGGAAATTGTTCCTGTTGATTTAATTTCTTTGCCGTCTTTAGGTGTGATTGTAATATTAGGCTCGGAATAAGTAACCGTAGTTGGGTCTTCATCATAAAAGCTTGCTCCGTCGTACCAGAACATACCGGATTTCTCGGATTTAATGTCAGGACCACTCCAGTTTAATTTAAATGAAATATTTTTCCCTGTAGCAACAGATGAATAATCTATCATG
>JBNMHA010000062.1:0-12792 GCA_050872545.1 Spirochaetales bacterium
ACTTTGTAATTCAAGACCGTTTCTATGATGGAGATTCTTCAAACAATAATAGTTATGGTCGTATGTCTAAAGACGATTTAGGAAGTTCAATCGGAACATTCCATGGCGGCGATATAAAAGGTCTTACAGAAAAACTTGACTATATTAACGGTTTGGGTGTAAACGCAATTTGGATTACAGCACCTTATGAACAGGCACACGGTTGGTGTGGCGGTGGTTCTAATGGAGATTTCGCACATTATGCATACCATGGATATTATCCGCTTGACTACACGATGATGGATAAAAATATGGGAACTGTAGAAGAATTCCGTACTTTTGTAACTGAATGTCATAAACGTGGAATCCGTGTTGTAATGGATGTTGTAATGAACCATACTGGATATTTGACGTTGCAAGATTGTCAGGATTATGGGGTGGATATTTTTACAAGTTCATATTCTGGCGGAAAATCAACTGATATGGGATTTAAGATAGGTTCTGACGGTGATACATATCATAAACATCATGATAAAATTGATTATAAAGGACATAATGATGGTTGGGCTAAATGGTGGGGGGCTTCTTGGATTCGTGCAGGCGTTCCGGGATATACTGCCGGCGGTGGTGATGATTTGACAAAAAATCTTGATAATCTACCGGATGTAAAAACCGAAAGTACAACAGCTCAAACTGTTGCTCCTATTCTGCAGACAAAATGGGGAAAAGAATCAAGCGGTTATGATAACTGGATTATTCCGGCTGCTAAATCATTGCGTTCAACATCATCTACAAATGCGCCTGTTGTCTGGATTGAAAAATGGCTTGCTGCTTGGGTAGAAGAATTTGGAATTGACGGTTTCCGATGTGATACAGCGAAACATGTTGATATGTATCGTTGGAATGAATTAAAAAATCTTTGTAAAACAGCACTTGCAAATTGGAGAAATTCTTCACGTGCCGATGAATATGCAAAAGATTGGGATGAAGATTTCTGGATGACAGGTGAAGCTTTCGGCTGGAAAAAAGGTGACAATTCGTCTTGGTTTAGCAATGGTTTTGATTCTATGATTGACTTTACTGTTGCAGGAACTAGCGGAATGAAAAGTTATTCTCCAAATCTTCCTAGTTGGGATGGTCGTTTAGGAGATTCTCAGGCATTGCTTTATATTTCAAGCCATGATACAGGTTTAGGACGTGCTTCTAATCAAACAGAACTTGGAACATCATTTGTTTTAATGCCGGGCTTAGTTCAGATTTATTACGGTGATGAAACAGCTCGTCCGTTTGGTGATACTGGTTCTGATCCAAACCAAGGAACACGTTCGGACTTCAACTGGTCAGCCGCTACTGGCGAAACTGCAAAACACTGGGGCAAAGTCGGAACATTCCGCAAGTTCAATCCTGCGGTTGGTGCTGGAACTGGTTCTGCTACAAAACGAACTTACAGCGGTGCTGCCGGTGAAAGTAAAGTTGCAATCGGAATCAACGGAGCTAGCGTTGACGTAAGCGGTTTGTTCAGCGACGGAACTACAGTTTACAACTGGTACGACGGAAGTTCTGCAAATGTAAGCGGTGGAAAAGTTACTTCATTTGCTGGTGGCTCTACAAGTCAGCCAATTCTTGTAAGTGATAAAAATCCGGCTGACTACGGTGTGACGTTCTAGTTTAATTAGCCCAAACTTCGAGTTTTATGATTTAATGTCATTATCGGGCTTGACCCTGCGATGTTTCTGAAAGAAACTTGGTCGATAATCTATTGAAATTTTCAACAGATTCCCGTATCGTAGCACGGGAATGACACTTAAATTACTGTTCTTATCAAAACTTGAAATTAAGGGTAATTAACTTATTTGGAAGAAATTAGGCTGCTCGTTTGCGAAGTGAATTAACTTTGTAAACCGGGCAGCTTTTTTTATTAAATAGCTGTACTATTTTCTATATTTTATTATATTTTGGAATATGAGAATATTTATTAGAAAATGTGAAATTTTGTTTGTTGTTTCTATGTTGTTTTTCTCATTTTTGGGGTGTTCAATGGAAGATACTGCAGAAAATAAGGAGGCTGTAGAAGGTTCAACTCCAAAAGGTGGAAAAACAGATACCGAAGGTAGTAATAGTAAAGAAAAAGGAGGGACAGAAGGCTCAACTGCGAGTGACAATGGATTTGGTCAAAATACCGATAAGAATAAATTAACTATCGGTAATACAACTTTGACTATACTAAAAGGTGATATTACAAAAGTAAAAGTGGATGCAATTGTAAATTCAGCTAATGAGGCACTGAAAGATGGTGAAGGAGTAAATGGAGCTATAGGTAATGCAGCGGGACAAGTGATTTACGCTGAATGTGCTGAAATATTGAAAAAGCGTAATATTTCCAGCCTACCTACAGGTGAAGCGGTTATTACTTCAGCGGGAAAATTGACTGAAAAGACTGGTGTAAAATATATAATTCATACTCCGGGGCCAAGATGGAAAAAGGGAGACAGCGAACAGGCAAAATTACTTGTGGCTTCTTATACAAACAGTTTGGATTTGGAACAGCAGAATAAATGTAAAACAGTAGCGTTTCCATCTATTAGTACCGAATTTGGCTATCCATTGGAAGAAGCTGCTGATATTGCGGTTTCCAGTGTGATTGGTGTAGTTTACAGAGCGATTGGTATAATAGAAAAAGAAAAATATATGCCTAAAGAAATAATTTTTGTTCTGCTTGGTGATAAAGAAGTTGAAGCTTATCAAGCAGTTTTTGCAAAAATAAAAGATATGAATAAATTAATTATCGGTAATACAACTTTGACTATACTGAGAGGTGATATTACAAAAGTAAAAGTGGATGCGATTGTAAATGCAGCTAATGAGGCACTGACAGGTGGTGACGGTGTAAACGGAGCTATAGGCGAAGCAGCGGGACAAGTGGTTTACGCTGAATGTGCTGAAATATTGAAAAAACGTAAGATTTCCAGCTTGCCTACAGGCGAGGCGGTTATTACTTCAGCGGGAAAATTGACTGAAAAGACAGGTGTAAAATATATAATTCATACTCCGGGACCAATATGGAAAAAGGGAGACAGAGAACAGGCAAAGTTACTTGCGGCTTCTTATACAAATAGTTTGGATTTGGCGCAGCAGAATAAATGTGAAACAGTGGCGTTTCCGTCTATTAGTATCGGAATTTTCCACTATCCATTGGGAGAAGCTGTTGATATTGCGGTTTCTAGTGTGATTGGTGTAATAGAAAAAGGAAAATATAAGCCTAAAGAGATAATTTTTGTTCTGCTTGATACAAGTGATAAAGATAATGAAAATAAAATTATTAAAGCTTATCAAGCGGCTTTTGCATATCAAGCAGTTTTTGCAAAAATAAAAGATAAGAAATAGTACAATGCGGATTCAATGTTTTTCTTTTGCCTTATTTTCAGCTTTTTGATATATGAATTAGCGTAAAACTAATGAGTAGTTTGGAGAAGTTATTTTGGAAAAAGAAATTAATTTTGAATCTGCATTAAAGCGACTGGAAGAAATAGCATCTAAAATGGAAGAAGGGAAGCTTCCTTTGGATGAATCGGTAAAGTTGTATGAAGAAGGCGTAAAACTTTCTAAATATTGCAGCTGGAAATTATCTGATGTAGACCAGAAAGTTGAAACGGTCAATCAAATGGAATTTTCAGAAGAAGATGCTGCAAAAATGGAATATTGCCAAGAAAGTAAATTGTCATCTCCTGTGAAAAAAAATACATCGAATCAAAAGAAGAAAGTAAAAGAGACTGAAAAAAAAATTGAAGATGAAGATATTGATTTGCCGTTTTTTGTCTCTGAAGAAGAAGTTTACCATTCTTAACTGTAAACAAGGAAATTATTTTGATATCTGATTCAATCTCTTTGACAGAACTCCAGAAAAAGCAAATCAAGCTGGAACTGGAGCTGCAGCAAGAGTTTCAAAAATCGTCTCCGGCAAATGATAATTCGTCAATCTACAGAGGACGTTGCATTGCTGTTACTGATGATGGTTTTTATCTTGCAAATATTAATGGAATGTTTTTTTTCAATTACGAGGGGGAGTGTCCGCCTGAAAATGCGCTTATAACAGTTACAAAATGCAGCAACGGAAAAACTAATTATAAGATTGATACTCCATTTTTATCTAATAGTTTGACTTTCAGGCACAGTGTGTTTCAACGCTTGCAGGATAATAATTTGCGTTTGGTTAAACTGCTGCGTGACAGAGCATTGTTTTTCAGAGGGGTGCGTAATTTTTTTGATGGAAAAGGTTTTCAGGAACTGCACACACCTACGCTTGCAGAATCTCCCGGAATTGAGAAATATTTAGAAGTTTTTTCTATACAGTATAAAAATTTTGACGGAACTCTGAAACAATTTTTTTTACCTACATCGCCGGAGTTTTCTTTGAAAGAAGCTTTGTCGTCCGGGCTTCCGAGAATTTACGAAATAGCAAAATGTTTTAGGAATGCTGGGGAGTGTTCGCAAACACATCGACCTGAATTCTTTATGCTTGAATGGTATCGGGCTTATGAAGATTATTCCGTTATAATGCAAGATTGTGTGCAATTAATATTGTATTTGGCGCAACTGCTTTATGGCAAAAATCAGGCGACATTCCGCGGAATCACAGCAGATTTGCAGAATTATAAATGTTTCACTGTGCGTGAGTTGTTTGCCGGACAAAATATTGAACTTGATTATTATTCTTTGGTGCCACAACGTTTTGAAGCGCAGGCTAGGGAGGCTTTGAACCTTTCAGTGTCGGAATGCGAAAATCTTACTAAGGAAGATTTGTTCTTTAAAGTTATGCTTGATAAAATTGAGCCTTTTCTGGGAATGGATTGCCCGACTTTTATTCATGAATATCCGCTTGAAATGACTGCATTGTCAGAAAAAGCTTCGCCATTGTATGGCAAAAGGTTTGAATTGTATCTGTGTGGAATCGAGCTTGCAAATGGTTACGGTGAATTAGTTGATGCGCTTGAGCAGGAACAGCGTTTTGCTGTCGTTATGGAAGAACGCAAAGCATTGAATGCATCGCAACTTGGCTTTCCATCACGCTTTATCAATGCAATGAAAATCGGAATGCCGCCGAGTGCCGGAGTTGCTCTTGGATTGGAACGTTTGTTGATGATTCTAGCCGGAACTGAAAATATTGGCGATACACTGTTGATTGATTCTTTTCCATGCTGAAGAAAATCAATTGAGATATAAAAAAATACCTCCGAGTGCGATTTGCATTGTCGGAGGTATAATTTTTCTGATTAAAAGCATTTTATTTTATCATTTTCAAAATTTCAACGATATTATCATTTTCTGGTTTCAATGCGTTTAATTCGTATGACGTATCGAATATTGTACATCCTTCAGGGATTGTTTCGATTCTTTCGATTTTCTCGGAAGGAATTTGTATCATTTTGTTGTTGTACTCTATAAGACAGCCGTTTACTGTGTTCCAGGCGATTTCGCTTAACAGCATTCTGTTATTCTTCAAAATTATCTTTGTCATTTATTTTCCTCCTCAAATAGTTTTGTGTGAAATCGTGTTTCTAAATATTAATACTATTTTGTCGAAGTGCAACTGTTTTTTTCTAAAAAATAAAAAAATAGTTTTTTTATCAGAAAAAATCTTTTTTTTAGAAATATAGTATTTCCCGGCGAAAGATTATAGCGCAAGAATGCCGTCAATAATGTATTTGCATGAAATAATACATAGCAATATTGATGAAATAAGTAATGCTAATCTTTTGAAACGAATCAACTTCATTGCGAGTTTTCCCAATAAAAAGCCTGCTATCGGATAGATTGATGATGTGATTGTAAAAATTACTGCAATTGCAATAGCATGAAACGTAGAGGCGTGAATTAAAAGCGGCAGAAGAAGCATTAATTTTCCGCAAAGTACACTGCCTCTGAATATTCCGAGTTGCATTCCGAATATTACAGCAGATATTCCTCTTTTATCTTGTTTTGACATTAACGTCAGTTGATTGACTTTATCGGATTGCGCAAGACAGTCGCCGTTTTCGTTATGACACGCTTCACAAATGTCTTTAGTTTGTGATTTTACACATGAACCGCAGTCGTGAGAACAACTTGAACTGTGATGAGCAGCTTCTTTTTTTCCTTTTATGATTAGATAACGCACGCAGATGTATATGCTGTATAGAAGTAAAATTGAACCGGAAATTATTTGCAGCAAAGCGAGCGGAATCGGTAGCAGTTTTCCCAGCAGAGATACGGTAACAGCCAATGTGAAAACGGCGATTAGGCGACCGGCAAGAAAGCCAATACAGACATTACGGTTTGTTGTTTGCAGCGTGTACGTTAATAACACGCACAGCCATAAATTTCCAAAAGATAAGCCAACAAGTGCGGCGGTAATTAAATCATTCATTATTTATATTTTACGGAAACGTTTATTACTGTATTTTTTTCTGCGCTGTCTTTGTCCGTTAAAAAATACTCAACGGCAGCATTGCAGAAATCTTCATCTTTAGTTGTGTCGATTTTTCCTGTCCAAACAGTTCTTTTTTCAAATCGCAGATTAGATTCTACCTTTAAATAGTAAACACCGTTTGGTACTGGAGAATTATTTGCGTCGGTTAAATCCCAGTAAAACAAGTTTTCGCCGTTTTTTGGAGTTGATTGGGTTACTGCATCGATTTTGGCAGGAACAGAATCTTTTATGTTTGCTTTGCTTCGCCAGTAAGTTAAGCAATCCGGTCGTTTTTTAAATCCGCCTTTGCCGGTAAATTTTGATACATAAATTGTTTTTATATAATTTCCGTTTTCATCTTCTGCCCATACAGCGCATTGGTTTGAACCGAAACCGGGAGCTTTTTTCCATTGAACGGAAATTTCTACTTGTTTATTATTGCCAATATCATCACAGAATAATGAAAATGCGGATAAAAGCATAAAAATAATTACAGTTCTCTTTTTCATATATAATCCACCTTTTAATGGCGTTTTTTCTCATTTTATATTTGGATTGTCAAATTAATTGCAATTTGATTTTAATGTGAAGTAATGTATTTATATTTCATAAGAAATGACTTTTCTTTTTTTTTGAAATAGAGTAATGTTGAAGCAAATTAACTTTATTAGAGGTGAATTATTATGGCACACAAAATTTCTAATGATTGTATTGCTTGTGGTTCTTGTGCAGCAGAGTGTCCTGTTGAAGCTATTTCAGAAGGAACTCCATACGTAGTAGATGCCGGAAAATGTACAGATTGCAGTGCATGTGAAGGTGCTTGCCCTGTAGGAGCTATTGCTGCTGAATAATCGGACACTTGCTTGTCTTATGACTGCCTTTTATAACTTCCGGTATCGGAGAGTTACAAAAGGCATTTTTTTTGCCCTAAAGTATAAATATACCGATTACAGCACCTGCGATTATGTAAAGTATTGGGTTCTTTTTTAGGCAGAAAATTGCCGCCAGCATTACAAAAAACAGTGCCATTTCTTTGAATCGGACTGCATTTATAAAGCTCTGCGCTTCCGGAATGAACAGTGATATTTTCAATATTTGAACTGTAGCTGCGATTACTAAGCCTGTAGCTAGCGGTCGAAGTATGTAGAAAATGGATTTTACGTATTTATTTTCCTTGAATTGAGTTAATAAGCGCGCAATGATTAATATTACTATTATCGACGGTGATATTAATCCTAAAGTACTGATAATTCCGCCCGGAATTCCGGCAGTATGATAACCTACATAAGTTGCCATATTTACACCTATCGGACCCGGAGTAGATTCTGAAATTGCAATCATATCAGCAAAAAGTTTTTGATCAAACCAGCCGTATTTTACGGACAGTTCCTGCAGAAAAGGAATTGTGGCAAGTCCGCCGCCGATAGAAAATAATCCGACTTTAAAAAATTCAAAGTAGAGCAGCAATAAAAGTTTCATTTTATTTTCTCCTTTCTGCAAAGACAGTTTATTATTCCGATTGCTATTCCTGCGATTGAAATGTACACAGGCGATACATTAAAGAATAAAGTTGACGCAACGGCGGCAATAAGCAGCAGGAAGCATAAAATGTCTTTTATAGATTTTTTCATCATTCCCCAAATTGAGTAAATCATTAATGCACATACGGTGGTGCGAATCCCTGAAAGTGCTTTTTCTACAAAAGCATTCTCCAAGAAAAGATTGAGAATATTCGCAATTATCATAATAATAATAATTGACGGTGTAACAACGCCCAATGTTGCTATGATTCCGCCCGGAATTCCGGCAACTTTGCAGCCTACAAATGTTGCTGTATTTACAGCGATAACTCCGGGAGTGCATTGTCCGACAGCATAATAATTTATAATGTCTTCATTTGTAGCCCATTGCTTGCGTTCGACAATTTCGCGCTGAATCATCGGCAGCATTGAATAACCGCCGCCGAAAGTGAAAGTGCCTATTTTTGCGAATGTGAGAAATAAATCGAGGCATTTGTTCATTTTAGATTTCCTTTCTTTAAAGTTTTTAAGAATGACTGTGCATCTTTTAGATTAGGAAGTTTATTTTCAGATAAAAAATATGGTGTCAGAATTTTCAACAAAGTATTTTCCGGTAAATTCAAAAGATAATCAATCGGATTTTTGAAATCAGGAATTGAAAAACTGCATGATTTGCTTTTTCCTTCAGCAACTTTTATGTAATCATCAAATTCGGCATCGTTGTTGATTTTTTCCCATACAGTAAATGGCGATGATGATAATG
Organism: Spirochaetales bacterium; assembly: GCA_050872545.1. Classification (GTDB taxonomy): domain Bacteria; phylum Spirochaetota; class GWE2-31-10; order GWE2-31-10; family GWE2-31-10; genus RGIG8597. Next base: position 8,708 of record JBNMHA010000062.1, read on the forward strand.
TTTTGCAGTTTAATGGCGGCAGCTGCGAAGCATAATAACTGTTTTGACTGTTTTTGCTCCAACTTCCAGAATGTTCTAAATTTTGACAGTAATACAATTTTGCATCGTACTGTTCGCTGCTTGAGAAATATGAACTGTGGTGCAGCCTGTAGATTTCTTGGTAATTTCCTTTGGAATAGCTGATTTTTTTATCAAATCCAAAATCTATTCCAGTGCAGATTACAGGCAGTTCGGCAAAATATTTATTGAAAAACAGAATAATGCTTGTTCCTATATTACCGGATGAAGTATCCAAACGTGGCAGCGAATCAAGCGAGAACCCACAAAGCGGAAGCAGCGGAAAATCCGAAAACAGCAGTGAAACTTTGTTATTCTCCGCTTTAAGGGAAGAAGTGTAATCTTTAAAAAAACGTGTTGATTCACAAGAAATTCCTACAAAATGATAAGCACTGTACGGACTTGTATCCATTGAGAATACCGAATCCGGAATGATTTTATTTTTTACCAGAATGGGAAATGCAGTATCTGCTGCGGCAATGTGCAATTTTTCACGTTTTTTATGCAAAAGTGGAATTGAACTTTCAAGCGACGGTCCGGCTCCGCATACGGCAATCGCTTTATTTTCAATATGAAGCGGTTCAGTACAGAAGTTTTGCTTGTTTGAAAGATTAAACAGCGCATTTTTTAACCATTTTTTCCCAAAAGTTCGCATTGTTTTTATATTTGTAAATTGCGGATTAAACACATTTTGTATCCAGCGGACAATCTTATTTGTTTCTTCTGCAAATAAAACCGACAGTACCGGGTGCAAAATTATCCGATAAGAACTGCATGTAAAAAAAGGAAATTCTTTTAATAACTCTTCCGTTGTTATGATTTTTAAATTTCCGTTTGGGAATAATTCATCCAGTGAAATTTTTTCTAAAATTTGCAGTGTAAGTTCGTGACATACGCTGATTGCTATAATCGGAGATTGCTTCGCTACAGATGTTAAATGATACAGACCGCCGGCACCGACAGCAATTATTGCACAGTTTGGCTTTGAATCATATTTATCGCTTTCTTTCAGTGGAAAATATCGTGAATGAAGAGCTTTTTTCTGATATATCGGAACCGGCAGTCCGTCTTTTGACAAAGCGAATTCCAGTTCAGTCGTTTTTTGCGCAGTACATGACAATAGAATTTCGGAGCAGAATTTTTCGTTTTCTTTTTTCATTTTCTTTCTTCCGGTGAAAATAGTGATGTCGTAAACTTATAATTTTTTTTATTGATAGTAGGTAAATTATCGAAGAAATCTTTTTCCAAAACAGGAAGCAGACCGCAAAAAGAATTATATGGATTCCCGGCAAGGAATAATGGCAGATTCTTAGATTTCTCAATAAAGTGATTATAATAAACTGACATTGCAGTGTCTGTTTTCAGTTTTTTATCAGTATCTTTTATATAAGTTGGTAGGCGCGATTCTTCAAGTTTTTTGATTTTGTCTTCAATTCCCGAAAAATAATTTGACTGGTAAATATATTCGGTTTCAAAAAAACCGCCTTTTACATGAGACGCACCGTTTATGAAGCAGAAATCTTGTCCAAGCAGAATAATTTGTTTATAGCCGGTTTCTTTCAGTATTGAAAATAAATTAAAAGCGACGGAACCTTCCGGCTGGCTTTTGACAATATTTATGTTTTTAAACAGTTCATTTTCTGCGTTGCTTCCGTAGTTAAATATCAGCGGCGTATAATTTTTTAGTGAAAAAATTGAGCCGTTCAGCGAAAGCGGGCAAATTAATTCGATCGGTTTGCGGAATTTCATTAAATGGTAAAAAGTCGCATAACCGGGATCTACGGCAATCGCATAATCCGGAGTAATTCCGGCATGTTGCAGATATGGAAGCGCGGAAGGGTAGGCGAATGTCATAACTTTATTCAAGTACGGTCGGATAAATTTTGCTTGAGCTGAAAGCGACGCTCCGGCAGCAAACACAACAGCCGGCGGCATTGTGTCGGAAATTATCTGTTTTGATAAAAGCCGCAATTCGGCAAACTTATTTTTATTCTTTTCAACATGTCGCACTTCAATTTGCGAAAATGTTTTGTCGGTAACATCGGAAAGCGTTAGCTTTATCAGAATATCTTTTATTTTTTCCAAATAGTCGATGAAGTTATCCTTTTGGGTTTCGATAAAAGGCGACCAAGTAATAACGGCAATATTTCTTGTATCAATTTTAGATTTGCAGATTACACTTTCCAAATCTTTTAATGTTTTCAAATGATGAACTTTGTCGCTTTTTGCGTTAATCGGGAAATCAATCGGTTCAAAAGAAAGAATATTTTTTATTTCCCGGTTTTTTTCCAGTTCGCAGTTGATAAAATCAGCACCGCAAAATGTAATTACTGTTTGCTTCTTAGTTAATTCTGGAATTGATGATAAGTAATTAGCAGCTTCTTTTTGCGGATTGTAAGCGGAATAAAGCAATTTTCCATTGCACGAAAAAGTTGCAATACCACGCTTACTTACGGATTGTTCATAAACTGTTTTATTTTCCATTTTGTGCCAAATAGAACAATTCTTCAAAATTTTTGGAATCAGCCGGATAATTTACTGAAGAATTTGAGAATTCGACATTGCAGGTTCCGAATATTTCAGCGAACATGTTTTTAATATCTGCGGTTATTTTATCCAGTAACGTTGCTGCAATTTGACTGTCGGCTTCCGGCAGAATTGCGTAAATGCTGAAATCATCAAACATACTTACAAGACCGTTGGCTCCTACGATGTTCATTACAATGAATTGAATATCGGAAATGAAAATATTGATTTTAAATCCTTCAATTTGTTTTTCCAAACTTTCTGTATTTGTAAGTTGAATTTTCAGAATAGACAAAGGAACATCCGGAGAAGATTCAATGGTTTTCTGCAAATAGAATAAAATCTTGTGATATTTCTCATCAAACTGCTGTTTTTTTTCATTTGGAATTTCTTCCGAATTTTCGGTTAATGGCTTAGTTTCCTTTTCAGTTTCATTTGCTGCATTAATTTCGGGCAAACTGTTTTCATCAATGTTCTGTTCTGCTTCGTCAATTTTTTCCGGCTCTACTTCGGGTAAATTATTTTCTTCAGAAATTTCAACATGTTCTTCAATTTGCTGAACATTTTCCTCTTGCTCCGCATTTTCTTCCATTTCAGCAGCAAGAGTTTCCGTTTGATACAAATTATACAAAAGCGCAGCATTCAATCGGCAGACAAGAGACAACGCCTCAATGCATGTCGGGCTGACTTTTTCATTGTCGTGCAGCTTGAAACCTGCAAACAAACCAATCATTCGTGAAGTAAAAATGTACGGAATTAACAATAAAAAGTCCGCTTCATTAAAATCTTTTTCTGATAAAAATCGGCGCAGCAAATCTTTTTTGTCACTGTCTTTTGTTATAAAGAAAAATCCGTTTTCTGAAGTTTCTTGGTAAATATTTTCAAAATCGACTGAAAAATGGAGCTTGTTTATACTTTCTTCGTCAATGTTTTCAAACTCGCAGCATTGGAATTGCTGTTGAGATGGTGAAAATAAGAATAATGAAGATTTTGTGAATCCGAATGATAATGAAGTCATACTGTGGAACAACTGCATTGCACCTTTTTCTTGCGGCAATGTGGATAATTCCATAGATAATTGGTTTATGCATTCAAAAAAATCTTTCTCTTCGATCGCAATGTCTTTTGATTCATCATTATTTTCTGATTTGTCGTGAAATAAACTGTCTTTTTCATCAAATGATATTTCAAAATCATCTGATTTTCGGCTTAAATTACCTTTTTGCGGAAAATCTTCTGTTGTTTCTTCTGCATCGGGAAGTTCGTCAATTACTTCATCATATTGAAAATTGTCACTCGGTAAATCAATTTTATTGTCTGGTTCAGCGATTTCTTCATCTGCTGAAATTGCTTTGCCATTTTCAGAAGTTACTTCATCATTTTGAAGTTTGTTACTTGGTAAATGAGTTTCGTTGTCCGGTTCAGTGATTTCTTCATCTGCTGAAATTGTTTCATTATCGTTAAAAATCACTTCATTATGTTGAAGTTCGTCACTTGGTAAG
>JBNMHA010000063.1:0-12610 GCA_050872545.1 Spirochaetales bacterium
AATGAAAACAGCCAGCTTATTGCGTAGCAAAGTACCCAGACCTCGATTCTAAAACAGAATGTAGGTCTGGGACATTTTTGAGACATTCAAAAAGTTGGAAGTGAATGCAATAATTTCGCTTACTTTGCAGAAAACCAAAAGTGCTCATACCTCAATCCCGAAACAGAATACAGGTCTGGTCACCTAATGAAAACAGCCAGCTTATTGCGTAGCAAAGTACCCAGACCTCGATTCTAAAATAGAATACAGGTCTGGGACATTTTTGAGACATTCAAAAAAGTTGGAAGTGAATGCAATAATTTCGCTTACTTTGCAAAACCAAAAGTGCTCATACCTCGATTCCGAAGCAGAATATAGGTCTGGTCAACTAATGAAAACAGCCAGCTTATTGCATAGCAAAGTACCCAGACCTCGATTCTAAAATAGAATACAGGTCTGTTCCCAAGTTTCGTTATCATTTGTGTATCGTGAAAAAATTAAAATGAAAAATGTTGGCAGTTGACACTCTGATTATTTAAAGTATACTGCCGACGTATTTTCCAATGTTTAGGAAGATAAATAATTATTCAGAGGTTTTATTATGAGAAAATTTATTAACGCAGTCTTGATTTTTGCTGTGTCATTTTCAATGATTACTGCTGCAAGTTGTAAAAAAACAGCTAATAAGGAAGATAATTCGCTTTCTGTATTGAAAACGCGCGGTGTTTTTGTTTTGGGGCTTGATGATTCTTTTCCTCCGCTTGGTTTTCGCAATGAGGATAACGAAATTGTAGGTTACGATATTGATTTGGCAAAAGAAGTTGCTGCCAGATTGGAAGTTGAGTTCAAAGCGCAGCCTATTGACTGGGACGCAAAAGAAATGGAATTGGGAACCGGAAAAATTGACTGTATTTGGAACGGTTTTACAATGACTGCCGAAAGAGAAGCCGTTTTGTCTTTTACAAAACCGTATTTAAACAATGAACAAGTTTTAGTTGTGCGTGAAAACAGCGGAATTAATGCTTTGACAGATATGAAAGGCAAAACCGTAGGAATTCAAAGCGGTTCAAGTGCTCAGGTTGCTGTTGATGGTAATGAAGAGTTTTCATCATCAGTTGCAAGTAAAGTAATGTTTAAAGATAATATTACTGCATTGAATGACTTGGATATTGGCGGAGTTGACGGCGTTGTAATGGATAGTGTTGTGGCAAATTATTCAATTGCGCAATCTAAAAAGGCATTTAAAGTAGTGGATGAAGCATTGTCAAATGAAGCTTACGGAATTGCGTTCAGAAAGGGTGATGTTCAGCTTCGTGATGAAGTGCAGAAAATTTTGATTGAAATGCAGAATGACGGAACTGTTACTGCTATTTCTCAAAAATGGTTCGGACGTGATATTTCTGTTATCGGAAAATAAATCATGGAGTTCGATAAATATCTGAAAATGCTTAAAGCGATGCTCGGCGGTTCGCTGGTATCGCTTGAAGTTTTTTTCCTTACACTTCTTTTTTCCATACCGCTGGCACTTCCGATTGCAGTGGGCAGAATGTCTAAAAACAAACTGCTTTCAGGTACTACAAATGTGTTTCTTCTTATTATCCGCGGTACGCCGCTTATGCTTCAATTGCTTGTGGTTTATTTTGGACCGGGAATTTTTATTCGGTGGCTGAATGGAATGGGGTATGAAGTAGCTTTTGCTTGGAATCGATTTGCAGCTGCAATAATTGCGCTTTCTATTAACTATTCGGCATACTTTGCGGAAATTTACCGCGGCGGAATCGAATCTATTCCGAAAGGTCAGCATGAAGCTGCAAAAGTTCTCGGTTTTACTCCGACACAGACATTTTTCAAAATAGTTTTGCCGCAGGTAGTAAAGCGTATTGTTCCGGCTATGGGTAATGAAGTAATTACGCTTGTAAAAGATACGGCATTGGTTTCCGTAATTGGTGTTGCGGAATTATTAATGGTGGCTAAAGAACGACAAAGTGCGTTATTTTCATTTACGCCGCTTTTTATTGCCGGAGTATTTTATTTTATAATGAATTGGGGCGTTTCTGCTGCATTTGCAAAATTGGAAAAGAAACTGTCGTATTATCATTAATTTTGTGGGATGCAGTTTATGGAAAATACTAATCTGGAAATTATCAATGTGAAAAATCTGCGAAAATCTTTTGGTAACACTGAAATTATCAAAGGAATTTCATTTTCCGTGTATAAAGGCGAAGTTCTCGGAATTATCGGGCCGAGCGGTTCGGGAAAATCCACAATTCTTAGATGTATCTCACAGCTGGAAACAGTAAGCGGCGGTTCTATAAGTATTTGTGGATGTCCGCTTGTAACTGACGGTGTTTATGTCCCTAAAGATGAGCGACATGAAATAGTTTTAAAAAGCGGTTTGGTATTTCAAAATTTTAATTTGTTTCCGCATTATTCTGTACTGGAAAATGTTACTGCCGCTCAAGTTGCGGTATTGAAAAAATCGACCGATGAAGCTCGGCAAATTGCGATGGAATTGCTGAAGCGAATGGGACTGGCAAATAAAGCAAATAATTATCCTTGTGAGTTGTCCGGTGGTCAGCAGCAGCGTGTTTCTATTGCAAGGGCGTTGGCATTAAAACCGGAAGTTTTGCTTTTTGATGAACCTACAAGCGCACTTGATCCGGAGCTGACCGGCGAAATTCTTGCGGTAATAAAAGAGCTTGCGGAAGAAAAAATGACTATGGTTGTGGTTACTCACGAAATGGCATTTGCCAGAGATATTTCCAGTGAAGTAATTTTTATGGACAGCGGCGTGATTGTGGAACAGGGAAATCCGGCTGAAGTTATCAACAATCCGCAGACAGAACGAACAAAAGCTTTCTTGTCAAGGTTCAACAGCTGATTTTTTCAGTAGCAATTTAATAATAGTGCAGTTGTTGAGCCATTCAATGACTGCTGTATTTATTTTTCAGTTTCAAGAACATTTCTTATTTCTTTACTTATTGTATTGTTCAATTTAAGTAATAATTTTTCTGTAATTTCATTTATATATTCATCTTTATTAAAGGCTTTAATATTTTCTGGACTTCCTTTTTCATCAAAAAGTTGCATAGGACTGATATTTAATACATTTGCAATTTTTTCTATTATTTCAGGTTGTGGGAACGATGATTTGTTTTCTATTTGATTTATGTATGCCACGCTCATATTGATTGCATAAGACAATTTTTCTTGTGATAGCCCTTTTTGTTTTCTGTAATACTTTAAATTGTTTATAAAAACTTCTCGTAATGTTGCCATTTTTTAAGAATGCAATTTCTAGTAGTTTTTTATTACTGTTTATAAGTAAGTTTATTGTTGAAATAAAAATAAAAACTTGATATATAAATGTATATTGCATTATATTACTGAGTTTTTATGTTATGAAAAATACTTTCAAAGATAAAAGCACAAGTGATTAAAAGGAGTTGTTTTTTTATGGCTTTATTATTTTTTTGGGGAATTAAACTTTTTGGGATGGGTGCGTTTAAAATATTGTTTTATGTGATTATGATAACAAATATTATTGTACGTATTTTTCTTACAATAGGTGCTTTTTCTGATATGGAAAGTACAGAAAGTACAGGTCATCTTTGGGGCAGAACAGCTTTCAACATATTGGGTTTATTGAATGGAGATGGAGGATGGAGATGGCGTAATTATGAACCTGATATAAATTATGTAAAACCTATTTCTTCACTAATATTATTGATAGGTTATGTTAGTATGCTTTTTGTATTTCCCAATTTTGGTTATCCTGTAGAAATTATTTTTTGGACACTTTGTATTTTACATAGTGTGGTCGCTGTTTCTTCAGTTATTGGTTGTTTGGCAGGTCAAACATCATTTAACGGAATCGTTTATGCTGTTATGGATATTATTGCAGTTATAAACCTAAGTTCTATTTAATTTGATTAAGAAACTTTGGGATGTATGGAATAGTGGAGTATTTATTGAAACGTCTTTTTTGTATAGTTGTAACATTTATTTTTAGTTTAGTGACAATTTTTGCAACTGAGTTGGCATTGCAACAAAATCAAGCTCTGTTTATGCTCAATTATGCACAGTATTCTGCATATAAGCTCAAGACGTATAATAATAATATATTTGCTCTGGAAGATGAGTATAGAACACTTAAAGACAATATGAATCTTGAATTGATAGAAGATTATGAAAGTATTGTTGAAATTACTAATTTGCACTGAGGGTAATTTAGAAATAATAAATTATAAAGGTACAGAAGAACAATGGAAAAAAATTAGTATTAAAGATAGCAATTATGCATTAGAAAATTTAAAAATAAACTTTAATAGTAAATACAGTGATTGTTCAACAAGTTTAAAATGTAGCTATCATTAACCAAGTTGAAAACATAAATTTTTAACGAGTAGTGGCTTCTATATACGGTAGTTTTAGTATGAGCATAAATTTATATTTGTAGCTTGTTTAAGACTGCCGTGTTTTATTTTTTTGGACAATCATAAATTAATTATTCACATTTAATTCATTCAAAATAGCCAGTCTTTAATTATTAAATGAAAATATAAACTTGAAGTTATCAACAATCCGCAGACAGAACGAACAAAAGCTTTCTTGTCAAGATTCAACAGCTGAAAGCTGCACAATTACGAAAATCATTCTAAACATTTCTAATATTAATAAACCAATAAACAGAAATTTTTATCCGGTAAAAATTTGAGTATATGAATACTCCGTGCCGAAAAATGGAACGCAATATCTATGAAATTTTTTTGCAGTACAAAGTAAAAACTCGGAGAACTTACTATGAGAAAGAAAATCTTGATTGCTGTATTAGCTGTTGTTTTCTGCTGTGCATTTTATCTGCCGGTGAATGCATCAGATGTTGAAATTGCCAAAACATATTTGAAACGAGCAATGATTAATCGTGATAATCCGCAGATTTCGTCACTTATGATTGATAAGGCAGGCGAATATGCTGCTTTTTTCCCGGAATGCGAGTTTTTACTGCTTGAAAATTGCCGAAAAACCGGTGATTTCAGCAATGCGCAAAAGCTTGTTGCAAGTATGCTGATAAAAAGCAATAAAGCTTTTTTGATTGATGATTATGATATTGACCTACAGGCTGCACAAATTTATCATTATCTGCATTCTTATAAGAAAGCACTTCCGTTTTACAAGGCGGCAGTTGGCAAAATCGGCAAAAGGACATGCAGTAATTATTTGGAATATTTGTCGTGCGCATTTTCCGCAGATGCTCCGGCTGCACAAATTCTGCCGATACTGCGCGAGGCTTCTTCACTCTATTCCAATCAGGAAATTGTTTTTTATCAGACTTTGTATTCTTTCAAGACAGGAACGACACCATTCGGTGAGCCTGTTCAATTAATTCGCCAGTTAGAAAATAACGGTTATTCAGTGCAGGAAATTCAATATTTAAAATCTTTCCTTGTAAAAAATGAGAAAGATTTAGGTAGTTTTATAGATAATTTTATGCAAATACAGGATATTTCATCTAAATGGGGACGTGACATTGTTTATGGGCTGTTGCAGCGGCTTACCGTTACGGATGAAAATATTTTGGATAATTGTTTGTCGTTGTGGGAAAAATATGACGGAAACAGCGACGTGCGGACGTTCAGATTTCTTGCTTATTCACCGCTTGCTGATTGGATTAAGTCAGGTGGAAAATTTGCAGGTTGGTTAAATTATACCGGGAAGCGTGTGATCGATACGGATAACAACGGCAGACCGGAGCTGATTGTGGAAGTAAAAAACGGAATTGTCATTAACCGTAGCGAGGATAAAAATCAAGACGGAATTGCAGAAAGGGAATTTGATTTTTACGATAACGGCAAAATTAACAAAATTTATATCCGTGAAGACAATGAAAACTTTTGGTGTTATGACTTTAATCAGTACGACAGCTCACTTTTAACAGTGGAAAATGTGCGTGCCGGCAAATTGGCAGAGAAAAATTTCATACGCAAAGGAGCGTTTGTTTTTAATGAAGCGATGCCGTATCCAGTTTTGCAGGATTCGCTTGTGGATTTTCGTGAAGAGTATCGTGATGGCGAAGTTTTGCGAAGTAAATTTTCTGATGGAAAAATAGTTTTGCTGGAAAAAGATAGTGACAGCGACGGCTTTTTTGAACATTCTGCACTTTTTAAAAACGGCGTGATTTCCGAAGCGTTTGTTGATATGGATAAAGACGGCGTGCCAGAGCTGCATGAAATTTACCATAATGGGAAACTTGTTCAGTGTGAATCCGGATATTCAAATATTGACGGAGTTTATTATTACAAAGAAGTTTTTTCAAACAATGAAACTGAAAAATATTGGGACAATGACAGAGATTTGAAGTATGAAATTTTAGAAAGGACATTGCCGAACGGAATTGTGCAGGTATATTTCGATGCGGATAACGACGGCGTTTATGATTACATGCATGAAAAAGCTAAAGACGGAAGTTATGATGTTTATACTGTTAATCCAGATAGAACTAAAAAGCGCAGAATTGCGGCAGCAGCGGCAAAACAGCGTACCGTAGAAATGAAAAACTGGACAGTGATTTCTTCACGCAATGCGGATTTGCTGCCTGTTCCGGATGAAATTAATTTCTTTGATACAAAATCTGAAAGTATGAACGGAATTTTCTCATATAAGAACCAGAAATTTTACTTTTCGGACGGATTATTGGAATCTCCGGACTTCAATTTTCGTTTACAGCGAAATGGTGAAAGACTGTTTTTGTTTGACTGCGGAGCTTAGTTAATGAAAAAAAGAAAATGCGTTTCGGTTATTAAATATTTTTTGATAACTGCGGCATTCTGTGTGTGTGGCTGCCGGACTATCAGCGATAATTCGGTAACAGAATATCCGTATCACAGTGCGGCTGAAAGTATTGATGCGAATATAAAAAATGATGATATACAGTCGCTTTCCAAAGGTTACATGAATGCTTTAAGAGAGTACAATAAAAATAACTCTGCGGAAAATGCGCAATTGCTTGCTTCGATTCCGGAACGCATGAATAATCTTTTGAAAAATTACACTGAAAATAAAAATTACGAGCAGGCTGTAGACATTGCCGATACTTTGGTAAATCTTGGTATTGATACAGATATTCCGTATGAGGATTGTTACAGAAATTACCTTGCAGCGTTGGAAGCTTCCGATGATGTTGATAATTTTACCATTGAGAGTATAAAAAATCGTATGGGCGACAAAAAGTTGCTTTCCGAAAATGAAGTTGCGACACTTTTGGACGGTTACTTCAAGCAAAACAGCATCGGGCTTTTTTCTTATTACCTCAATCATTACAAAGAAAAATATCTGACACTTACGGCAAAATTTCCTGATTTGGAGAAAAAGTTCGGAATTTTGCTTGATAATGTGACAGCTCCCGACTTTGAAACATTAATGAAATCGGTTGTGACAGTGATTCTCGATAAGGGAATTGTTGTAAAAAACGGTGTCGGTGGGCAGGATAAATCTTTGGGAACAGGTTTTTTCATTGACGAAAATGGATACATTCTTACTAATCACCATGTGATAGCAGAACATGTAGATCCCGGTTACAAGGGCTATACGTCGGTAAGAGTTTCTCTGCGTGATAATCCGGATGTCGAATATTCTGCAAAAGTTGTCGGTTGGGATAAAATTTACGATGTTGCGCTGTTGAAGCTGCTTGGACATAAGAATGAAAACTTTATGATTCCCGGAATTTCCGGCAGCATGAAAACCGGCGATAAAATTTTTACCATAGGTAATCCGCTTGGAATTCGCTACACAGTAACTTCGGGGATTATTTCTAATCGTGAGATTGATATTTTCCAAATGGGACAAGGTTTTCAAGTGGATGCGGCAATTAATCCGGGAAATTCCGGCGGTCCGTTGATTGATGAACGTGGGCAGGTTGTGGGAATCGTTTTTGCGGGAATTCCGCAGTATGCCGGAATAAGCTTTGCGATTCCGTTTGAATGGGTACGCCAAACAATTCCGCTGCTGTACCGTGGCGGTGAGGTGAAACGCTCTTGGATGGGAGCCGGGCTTTATCATGATTACGAAAGAGGAAATCTCCAGTTCTATTACCTGATGCCGGGCGGCGGTGCGGATGAAGCAGGTATTTTGCCGGGAGATATTCTCGTAAGTATTAACGGACAAAAAGTTTCCGGAATGGCAGAAGCGCAGTCTTTGACAGCTTGGGAAAAAAGCGGCGGAATAATTCGTGTCGGAATTAACCGCAATGGGCAAAATATGGAACTGCCGGTGCGCTTAGATGTTCGTCCGCAAATCCCAGTGGAACAGATTTTTAAAAAAGATTCATATACGAACATTATAAAACTAATTGCAGGAATGAAAGTTGAACAGACAAGAAAGAGACTCGGAACTCGTTATTATAAAATAGATTATGTTTATAAAGGAATGCCGGCATATTCGCTTAATGTATCGGAAGGTGATCCGCTTGTTGTATACGGAATGAAATATTTGTCAAAAGAAAAAGCTGTAATATTGAGCATTAATTATACAAATAGGGAAATTTCGATGATGCAGCGAAGCGTTACATTGGCACTGCCGGCAGAAATTAATAATTTATTGTGATAAATTCCAAAAAGGCATTGTTTCTTTTTTTGCTGTTCTACTGCGGATTCTTCTTTGTTTCCGGAGTTTACCACCTTATTCTTCTGGCTGCGATAATTGCCGTTTTGGGTAAGGATTACATCTGCAAATCCGGAAAAATATCTGTTTGGCAGTGCGGCTTGAGTGCAGTCGGCGGCGCAGTCGTTTATGTTGCCGCAAAATTTCTTGTTCAGACATTGTCTGTTCCCGGCGGATATACGGCAGCAGATTTCGATTTCAACGCATTGTTTTTTATTAAGGCATTGATATTAGTTCCGGTGGCTGAAGAATTGTTGTTCAGAGGTTGCCTTGCCGATGTATTTTCCGGTTTTATGTTACGTTTTTTTGTGCCGTTAAGTACAATTTTATTCGCTTCGGTTCATTTATATCAAGGTTTAGGCGGCGTAATATTTGCGGCAGTGTGCGGTGCTGCACTTTCTTTTACATATAAAATGAAGAAAAATATAATATTTTCTGTTATAATGCATTCATTTATCAATCTCGGCGGTTGCCTTGATTGTATTTTTTTTGATTAAGGAAAGTAATAATGGATGCGATACAACCGGCTTCAGAAATATTTGATTCGTTGTCAAAACTGGGGCTGACACAAAATGAAAGCAGAATTTTTTTATATCTTGCGCAAAATCCCGGTTCTAACGGTTATGAAATTTCAAAAAATACCGGCATTTCCCGTTCACTTGTTTATGGTGCGTTGGAGAAAATGCGCACTAACGGTGTAATAGAATTGACACAAACAAAATCATCATCATATTTATTGAAACCGCTTCCGGAAATTCGTGACACTGTAAATCAGGGGATTGGACAGGCATTTGATGAGCTGGAACGTCAGCTTGCCGATATGAAGCCGCTTCCGGCAGATGAACTTTTTGTAACGATTCAGGACAGAATGCAGCAGCGTGCAAAATTAGCATATATGATCAGAAATGCGCAGAAAGTGCTTTTTATAAGTGCCGGAATAAATGAATTGGAATGGATTCGCAAAGATTTGCTGCATGTGCCGCCGTCGGTTGCTGTTCACATTTTTAGTTTATCGAAATTATCAGGTTTTCCGCCTCATTTTCAGCTGCATTCTAAGGGAATGGAGGAAAGTTTTATTCAGAGTTTAGGCAACTTAAAAGCACGCTGGCGCATTCTTATGATAAAAGACCGCAGTGAAATGATGCTTTGCGGCGGCGATGAACAGCACAGCGGAACTGCCATTTATACAAAAAACAATATGATGGTAACTTTTGCAACGGAACATTTTGTACACGATGTAAAAATTTCTAACATTGAACGCAATTATAATATCAGTGATTATACTGAAAATTTATTTAATGAATATTCTCCGGAAAATTCGTGTGGAGAATTGGAGAATACATGATAAGCGGCTGGCTTTTACAATAGTCTCCGTTGTCTCTTTGATATTTTTTTAGTATATTAACTGCCTGCGAGTGAAAAAAAATAATTCCCAAGAAATTTTAATAGATTAATAATTTTTCATAAAAAGGAGACACAAAATGAAATGTGATATATGCAAAAAACGAGATGCTGTATTTCATATGCAGGAACAATCAGCAATGGGCGTACGCAAAATAAGCCTGTGTGTAGAGTGTGCTCTTACCAAAGGATTGAATATTCGCGCAGAAGATGTTGATAAACTTTTTTCATCCTTTATTTCCAATATTTTTGCCAACGGACAGACTTCGCCTACAAATATGGCCAGTCAGGCAGCAGCTAGAATATTGAATTTAAAATGCCCGGAATGTGGCAAAAGTCTGGAAGATATAACTAAAACAAGTGAAGTCGGTTGCCCGGAATGTTTTTCGCATTTCAGAACCGTTATAGACGCAATGCTTGTGAATATGAATAATTCAATAGATTACCGAGGTGATTTTCCGTCAGATTTAAGAACGGAACATAACTGCAAGGTAGAAATTTTTAACCTTAAAAAACAGCTTAGACAGTGCATTTCTATGGAAGATTTCGGCAAAGCTGCGGAAATCAGAGATAAAATAAAAGCATTGCAGGCAGGCGAAAATACGGATGACAAAACAGAGGAAGAATGAGCAGCATAGTTAAAAGTAACGAAATTATGAAACCGCATATTGAGCTGAAAGAAATGTTTATAAATTTTAGGCTTATGTTGGTAAGAAATTATGAAAAACTGCCGTTTGTTTCTGCAATGTCGGAAGAATGCCGCAGTGAGTTTGAAGATGATTTCATAAGTTTTATTATAAGAAAGAAAAAGAATTTGATTGTAACCAATATTGATTGTTTAAGTAGGGAAAAAAGGCTTCAGCTTTACAGTCGAGGTTTGTGGCTGAAAGAGCTTGATAATGAAAAAAATATTACCTTTATATATTCAGAGGCAGGCGACACGGCAATAATTCTTAATTATAAAAATCATGTGACTGTTTTGTCGTCAACATGCCAGCCTGTTTTTAAAAAAGCTTACAAGAAACTTACCGAGATAGAGAAGAAAGTCAGTGAATTTGCCCGTGTAAGTGCGAGCGAACATTACGGCTATATTTCTCCGCAGCTTAAAGACTGTGGGCTTGGTTTTAAGATTACTGCGCTGATGCATATCGTTTGGGTAAGAAACTTTAAGTTTTTGGCATCGGAAAATAAGGAGGCCGCCGTAACTTTTGAAAGAGTTCAGGAAGACCTTTTTAATCGCGGTTATCAATTGGATAAAAGTTATTTTGAAAAAGCAGAATGCGATGATTTCTGCGAAATTTCATCCAGATTTAATTACGGAGTGACAGAGCAGGAACTAATGGAGCGTTTTGTAGAAGGCTTAAAGAGTTTTCTTGAGCTTGAACAAAATGCTGTTAATATTGCGCTGAGCGAGCTTCCCGAAATGATGACAGATATGGTTTACAGAAGTGTCGGTATGCTTAAATATGCGCGGCTGTTAGGACTGAACGAGGCAATTCGTCATTGTGCGAATTTGCGGATGGGCATAAAAATGAAACTGCCGCTGCCGATTGATTTAGATTTGCTTAACAATTTGCAGCAGGCGGTTTTCGATTTTGATTTGCCGGATGAAAACAGGGAAAATCAGGCAAAACGAGCGCAGCTTATTCGTTTATTGTTGGAAGGAGATGATAATGCAAAGTAAAGGTTTTACTCCGGCTGCACAGAAAATTCTTTCGGAACTTGCACAGAATGAAGCAAGACGCTTTAATGCCGAAAAACTTTATCCGGATCATGTGGCTTTGGCGATTCTTAGAGATAACAGAGGTGTTTCCGGTAGAATTTTGAAAGATAACGGCATTAATACGAGTGTGATTATAGCGGAAGTGGAAGCGGCTCAGGAAATATCAAATGCGCCTGTTTCGCTGGGTGAATTGGCTGTATCTCAAGCTTTGCAGGATGTGATAGAAATAAGCACCATAGAATCGAAGCGAATGGGACATAATTACATAGGAACCGAGCATTTAATATTGGGATGTATTATCGATTCTAACAGTCCGGTGTCGATAGCTTTCGGTCATCAGGGAATTACGCCGGACAATTACCGAGATTACATTATTAAAACAGTAGGTCACGGCAAGAATGAAACGCCGGAAAAAAGCAATGTGAGAAAAAATTCTATTCTCACCGAATTCGGGCGGGATTTGAATGAAGCGGCAAAGTCCGGCAAAATGGATAAAGTCATCGGGCGAGAAAATGAAATTCAGCGATTGATTCAAATCCTTACACGGCGCAGAAAAAATAATCCGATATTGCTCGGAAATCCGGGAGTCGGCAAAACAGCAATAGTGGAAGGATTGGCGCAGAAAATTGTAAGCCAAAATGTGCCGGACAATCTGTTGCGCAAACGAATAATTGCACTTGATATGGGAATGGTTGTAGCCGGAACAAAGTATCGCGGTGAATTTGAAGAGCGCTTGAAAAGAATTATGCGTGAGATAAAAGAGTCGGGCGATGTGATTTTATTTATTGACGAACTGCATACTATCATCGGTGCCGGAGGTGCGGAAGGTGCGATGGATGCTTCTAATAT
>JBNMHA010000064.1:0-12304 GCA_050872545.1 Spirochaetales bacterium
ATGAAAGAAAAAGGCTATGCATTGCATTTAAAAATATTACAAATTTCATCTATAATGTAGATATTTTTGAAAAGCTCTATAATGAAATGAGTACGTTGACTATAAGACTTGACAAATTAATCCGTGAAAAAGATGAAACTAATAAAGAATTGAAAAAACGCGATATGGAAATGCAACAACAGCTGCTTCTTGCGCAGGATATACAAAAAAAGCTTTTTCCGCCTATAAGAACTTTGTTCGGAAACTATGAAGTTGCATCAAAAATAACGCCTGCCAGTCAAGTAAGCGGCGATTTGGTTTTCTTTTTTGAGCGAGATCAAACTCATTTGGACATTATTACCGCAGATATTACCGGACACGGAATTCCGGCAGCATTAATAACTATGCTTTTAAGAACATCTTTGCAGAATGCGATTAATGCAAAGCACAAGCCTTCACAAGTATTGAAAGATATAAATAATGACTTATACGATATTTTTCCAAATGCCGGCGTGTTTGTTACGATAATGTACTGCCAGATTGATATTCTTTCTGATGAAATTACAATTTTTAACTGCGGTCATCCTGCACCGTTTCATCTGCATTCAAAAAAATCTGTTTTGGAGCAAGATGAAGCCGGCGGAATGATGCTAGGCGTTACTGAAGAGCTTGAGTTTAAACAGCAAATTTTTCATTTGGATATAGGTGATTTTTTATTCATAATAACAGACGGCGTTACCGAAGCGACAAATGCTGATGGAGTTTTCTTTGAAGAATCTTTTAATAAATCACTTATTGACATTAGTAAAAATCATGCTGATTTTTCTCCTATACAAGCTATTCGTTTTTTATTAGATAGATTAAACGAACATATCCAAGTTCCTAAATCTTACAGCGATGATGTCACAATCATCTGCGTAAAGAAAATAAAAGAACGAGTTTTTTAACAGCAGAATATTTTTTGAATATATTAAAACTTTAATTAAAAGGATACAGAATGTCATCACTTGAAGAAATCAAGAAGAAACTTAACATTGAAAATATGGATGAAGCAACACGAAAGGAAATGTTCAACAAATTTGTTGAAGGCGGCGGTGAAGTTATAAAAGAAAAGCCGGTTTCTCAGGCAATGCAGTTTAATCGAGACAAGCAGATAGAATTCAGTGAAAAATTTAATTCCAATAAAATTGAATTAGAAGAGAAATATTCTTCCGGTAAAAAAAATAAATCACATAAATCTGCCAAAGGTGCAAAAAGTGATAAGAAAAAGCATGTTAAGTACCCTTTTTCAATCTTTATAAGAGGTTTTTTCAAAGGCTTTTTTACTATAGGCGGAAATTTCAATCGCAAATATATTAACAGTATGGAAACCGATTTTGCGGAATGCATAAGTTCATTAAGTAACTGCGCAAAAATTATCGCTTTGCTTGAAAACGATGAAAAATGGAAAATGGTAGAATACCTTAACGTTAAATTTCCGTTTGCATACGAATTAATACTGCGAATCTATGATTTATACAAACCGGATAATATTCAAGAGATAAAAAATTACTTTATAAAAGAAAAAAAGATTCAATGTCCAAGCATTATTCAAAAAATGAAGCTATTGTATAAAGAATTGCTTATCATTTTGCCTTTTTGGGAAACAAACAAAAACACATTATGGGACGCTCTTAATTACTATGAAAAACTTTCGCAAAAACGTTTACCCATAAGCAAACAAATAATCGAAAAAAACTTTGACCAGTTATTCAATTATTATCTGCCCCTTATACATATAACTATGCAATATAATTTAGGTGAATCCGTACCATTTGAAGTAGATGCAATGAAAAAATTTGCCGGAGTTACTGAGGAAGAAGATTTAGGTATTTATACGGGACAACTTGATACAGAAAAAGAAAATTACATGATTGAAAAAGAAAAGGAAAAAGAGGAGCAGCGCAAAAAACTACAGGAGACAGTAGAACAAAAAGAAATGGAAAAAATTCCAATATATATTCAAAAAGGACTTAAAGTCATCGATGAATTATTGGAAAAAAAAGATTCAACTTTAAAAAATGATAAAAATGCGTCATTGTTTGAACCGAATGAAAAAATGCTGATACTTTATGTTTTGCTAAATGAGTTTGAACATCATTATGCATTTTTGCTTACCACAAGCCAGCTGAAATTAACTTCGCGATTGGAGAATGGAGTACGAACTGACATTCGTTCTGAATTTGATGAGGAATTTATGTCTTACAACAGTATAATTAATTACCAAAATGAGTATATTGAATTGCTGCAAGATTTAACAACAACGAAAATAGAATTGCAGAACAACCCTATTCAATTGCAAATAAAAACGAGTGCGATAAATGTAAAAAGGGTTACGGTTTTAAATGAAATAAAAAGTACCGCAGCAAGTTTTTTCCTTAGTTTTTCCAAAACTTTGCAAAAGTTAATAAATGATTATAAAAATGAAGATAAAAAACTGCTTCAAAATCCCGAAGAGCAGCTTGATTTCCAGCTAAGCCGCAGCAAAAATCGTTTTGATAAACTTCCTGCTATAAAAGCCATAGCCGCAGCTTATACATTTTCCGCCGCACTGCATTATTATATGACGTATTCGAATTTCAATCAGCGAGGTTTGTACGGTGAAAATGATGATAACAAGGGAAAAAAATAAATCGTGGAAAAATCTGAAATATCATTCCGCAGAATTCGCATATTATTAATAATATTTCTTGTTATTGCAGTTCTTCTTTCTGCCAGAATTATTTATCTGACTACAATTCCAGTAGAAAGTTATACTTTTATAGGAAATTCACGCAATATAGTTGTGAAGCGCGGTGACATTGTAGATTGCAACAACAGAATTTTAGCAGCAAATGATGAACTGTATTCTATTTATGCTAATCCTGAGCAAGTTCCAAAGAATGAATTGGATAAAATTTCATCCGAATTGTCTGAAGTACTGTCACTTGACCGAAGTGCAATTGCACAAAAACTTTCTTCACGAAAAAGCTTTATATGGTTGAAACGTCAGATAACACCTAATGAATATGAACGAATTAAAGAATCTGGGTTGAAAGGAATTTATGCTACAAAAGAATATAAAAGAGTTTACCCAAACGACACTTTAGCTTCTCACATTCTAGGTTTCTGCAACATTGACAACGAAGGAATTGAAGGTATTGAGAAGAATATGAATAAATACCTCAAACATGATAACGACAACGATTTCAACGATAAATCACGAATTTCAAATGGTTACAACATTCAGCTTACAATAGATTCTTCTATTCAGGCAATGGCTGAAAAGGCTCTGAAAAAACATGCATCCAATATAGAAGTTGAATCCGGCTGCCTTATTTTGCTTGACGGCAAAACCGGTGAAGTTATGGCATTGGCAAATTACCCTGATTACAATCCGAATTATTACAATAAATACGCTCAGGAAAATTTTAGAAACAATGCAATTTTTTACCAGTTTGAACCTGGCAGCGTTTTTAAAGTATTTACAATGGCAGGAATGATTGCAAACGGCGGAGTTGATTTGCAAACGCTATACTTCTGCAACGGAGTGTATTCAGATGGTTTTGACAGTGTAAAATGTACAGGTCGCCACGGTTATATTGATTTAGGCGGACTTTTCAAAACATCGTGCAATGTGGCAACTTTGCAGGCAGCCGAAACAATCAACAAAACAGATTTATATTATTATCTGAAAGCTTTTGGTTTTGGCGAAACTACTGATATTGAATTGCCGGGTGAACAGCAAGGACTTATTCGCTCTCCCGAAAGATGGACACGCCGTTCAATGCTTGCAGTTCCAATTGGGCAGGAAGTCAGCACAAACGCAATGCAGATTGTTCAGGCTGCAACAACGCTTGTTAATGACGGACAGCTCATGCGTGCGCATTTAGTTCGTCATATTTATGACAATAACGGTAAAATAATAAAAACAAATTCACCAAAGGTTATAAGACGCGTGCTGCCGAAAGGACTTGCTGCTGATGTTATTTTAGCAATGGGAAAATCAACTGATGAAATAGGCGGTTCAATAAGGCGTTTGAAAGTTGACGGTATTAACTTTGCAGCTAAATCGGGAACTGCACAAATGTACGATGCTGAAAATCAAAAATATTCAACAGTTGAAGTAAGTTCTTCTGTTCTTGCAATTTTTCCTTTGGAAAATCCACGCTACATCGTTTACACTGTTCTGCACAAACCGAAATCGGAAATTACTTGGGGCGGAGTAATTTGTTCGTATTTACTGAATGATTTTATTTCATCTTTCAGCGGTTATCTTGATATTTATCCGCCAGCTTTTTCTGTGGAAGCAAATAAAATATTGAAAGACAACACTGTTAATTGCTACAAACGAATATCAAGTCTTCCTGCACAGCTGCCGGATTTGCGAGGAATTTCTGCCGGAGATGCCTGCGATATTTTATCTGAAGTAAATATTCATGTTTACTCTTTCGGCACCGGGCGCATATATCAACAAGAACCGGCTCCCGGAACAGAAATCAAGAACGATGATACAGTAAAATTATACTTAAAGGAAAATTAATATGACCGATGCTGCAAATGCCATATTTGCCAAAAATATTTCATTTCTTCCTGATTTGCAGGGACTTTCAAGAAATGAAACTGAAAATATTTACTCATTAGAAGAAACAAAGACCGGTCATAAAACATACAAACTTGATAATATTTATATTCATTCAAAGTACGATCCGATTAAAGAAGCTAAACGTTCAGTTCAGCTCCTTCTTGAAAATAAAGAAGATGTTGATGTTTATATCTTGTTCGGCTGCGGTTTAGGATATGTAATGAGGGAGCTGTACAACCAAATCCTTAATAATTCAAAACAAATAAAACCGTATATTATATGGATTGAAAGTGATTTAAAAAGTTTTATAACTGCCATGCACAGTTTTGATATGTCTGATATTTTAAATGATTCAAATGTGAAAATTTTTATCGGAACAAAAAAAGATGTGATTGGAAGTTTTTTGCAGACTATCCCGACAAAAAGAATTCGTTACTATTATCACCGTCCTCTTTACTCATTTGGAGAAACTTATTTCAAAGAAGTTCAAAATTATATAAGCTACGTTTTAGACCGCAAGGACATGAATAGTGCTACGCTTGTGCGTTTTCAAAAAATTTGGGCACGAAACATTATTTTTAATACGCCGTACTACCCTTTTGCCAGAAAAATCGAATCATTGCGAAATATTGCAGAAGGCTGCACTGCTGTCGTTATAGCCGGCGGTCCTACATTGGAACAAATGATTCCGTACATAAAAAAAGAACGTGAAAATCTCATATTGGTTGCGGTTGATACAGCTTATAAATATTTATGTTCGCATGAAATAATTCCCGAAATAGTTGTAAGTGTCGATCCGCAGTACTGGAATTACAAATATTTGGAAAATGAAGAACTTAAAGATTCAATATTGGTTACAGACCCTTCTGCATATTTTAAAATTTTCAGAAATGTTGCTGCACAACAAATATTTACCGGTAATTCACTTTTTGAATTAACAGGATATTTTACAGAAACTGAAAACCGCGGTACGCTTGCAGCCGGCGGCTCAGTTGCAACAACGGCATTTGATATTGCACGTCTTATAGGCGCACAAAATATAATTCTAGCCGGTCTTGATTTAGGTTTTCCGGGACGCAGCACGCATTTTAAAGGCGCATTTTTTGAAAATAACTTTATTGCGACATCGGATTACTTTAACGATTCCAATCAAAAATCATTCAATTACTTAATGCATACCGGAGAATTGCATTTAGCTAAGTCTACCGACGGAAAAACAGTAATTACCGACCAAAAAATGGTTTTGTTTCGCAAGTGGATAGAGCGTGAAATCGGACTTACAAATGCCAGCGTGCTTCTGCCGAATCTCGGAGGTTCATTTATTGAAGGCAGCAAAGTTGTTGAATTAGCAAATCTTCCGAGTACGAATAAAAGCGACATCAGACAAAAGTACAGAATGAAAGTAGATAATCTTATAAAGGAAAATGCAGAAAATACGGCATCGTACAATATTACCGAAAGAATAAAAACTTTTATTGAAATACTTAATGCAATTATAAATGAGTCTGAAAAAATTCTGAAAATCATTCCGAAAGACGGAAATATATCGAAAAGCAAAATAAATGAATTTGATGAAAGACAAAAAAATATTATGAGTGATCATGAAAAAAATTGGGTTTTGAATATTGTTTCTTCATCAGCACAAAATGTCCTGCTCTCGATAATGGAAAATGTATCGTATTCTGATGATTCTGAAAAATCTGTTTGGCTGAAAATTCGCAAACTTTATGAAGCAATTAATGAAACGGCAGTTTTTTATGAAAAGAATTTTCAGAAAGTATTAAAGATAATGCCGCTGCTTCCGAGAATAAAATCAGATGTTTTATAGATAATTACCCTCCCAAGTAATTAATCAGAAAGGTGGAACGTGTAACAGCGTTCCATTTTTTTTATTCCAGTTTATTGCAGTAGAAAATCTTTTTCCATACTTGACCTAGTCTGCATTGAAATGTTAAAACTCTGTATATTTTTCTCGTCAGGATAAAGAAATGCAGATAACCAGCTATATAAAAAATGACAATATTTTTATTGTGAAATTAAGCGGAGAAGTTGATCTTTATAACGCCAACAAAATTAAAGACATGATTTTAACTCATTTAAGGAATTCTACTGCCAAAAACATTATTATTAACCTAGATGAAGTTACATATATTGATTCTACCGGAATAGGAACTTTAATTTCAATAAAGCAAATGATTTCCGGAGCAAGAGGAGAACTTCGTTTAATTCACGTAACGAATTCTGTAAAGAAAATCTTTGAACTCACAAAATTAAATATGTTATTCAAAATATTAGATGACGAAGAATCTGCCATCGCAACTTTCTGAGTATGATAAATATTTTTAAGGAGTAGTAAATGAAAAAAGTGAATTTATACAGACTTTCGATCATTTTCATTTTAATATTTTCTATATGCTTTTCCTGCAAGAAATCGGTTCCAGAACCGGTAGAAGAAGCTCCGCAGGTTACGACACCACCGGCAGTAAAGGAAGAAAAACAGCCTGAACAGCAAGTTATTGAACAGCCAAAAGAAAAAATCAGCGAAACTCAATTTCAAGAAGTTGAAGATTTAATCGCAAAAGCAAAAGAAGCATTGGCTGATGTTTATGATAAAGAAAATTTTTTAAATGCTAAAAAAAATCTGAATGATGCAAAGTCATTAAATATTACAGATCCGGAAAAAGCAGTCGAATTATTAAATCTTGCGCGTAAGCAGGCTGAAGATGCTTATTATAATTCATATAAAGCAAGAGCTTTGGAAAAGAAGCAAGAAGCTGACCGACTGATAAATGATTTAAAAGCCGGTGGCATAGAAATTACAAATAAAGAACAGTTTGACAATGCAATGAGTCCTTACAATGAAGGAACAGCTTTTTTTGATGAAGAAAATTACCCGTCATCGTATGCAAAATATGCAGAATCTGTAGATAAATTGAAAGAATTGTCCGCTATTCAAAAGAAAATGCGTCAGGAAGCAGAATCAAAAATTAAATATATTCAAAGCTTGATTCGCAAAGCAGAGAAACTCGGAGCTGCTGTTTATGCACCTGAAGAATTAAACAGTGCAAAAGAAAATCTTAGCAACGGAATTTTGCAGTATAAAGATTTCGATTTTGAGAATTCAAAAACATCGCTTGAGCAGGCAGAAAAAGATGCTGTTGCAGCTATAGACAAAACAAATAAAGCACTTGCCGAAAAAAAACGTTTGGAAGCATTAAAAGCTATAAAAAAGGCTGGAAGTTCACTTGAAAAAGCTGCCGGAAAAGAAACTCTGAAAAACGGTAAGGCTCAAAAATCGCTAGATTATCGCTTTGAATTCGATGAAGATGCAGAAGTAAATGAAGGAAATGCACCTAGAAATGAAATGAATTCAACAGAGCAGATACCGATTTCTTCATACCAAAAAATTTTGGAAAAAGCGGTAGATTACATTGAAAAAGCGAAAGAAGCTTATTACAGAACCGATTACGATATGGCTATAAAATATGCTGAAATAGCACAGCGAATTGCCGATTCTTATTCAGGTGTCGGAATAAAAACTTACTATACCGTAAAATTGAACACAGAAAGACGTGATTGTTTATGGAGAATATCGGAATACGGTTTTATATATAACAATCCTTTCTACTGGCCTATGATTTGGAAAACAAACAAAGAAAATATATTGAATCCCGATTTGATTTACCCGGGACAAGTTTTTGCAATTCCAGAACTTGATTAATTACAAACCACCCGTCAAACGGGTGGTTTTTTGTGAAAATGTTCCGCTTCACTTCATATTTTCACGGACTCACGTTTTCACGGACTCACGAGCCCATAAATAAATAAAAATGTAGAAACTGTCTCAAGGTGAGTTGCTCCATTTTTATTTACGGTTTGATGCAAAACCATATTGGAAAGATTTATAAATCAGCATTACTTATTATTTTTTCAGCACATTCTTCGATTGACATTGAATCACTTTTTATCACCATATCTGCAGCTTTTAAATAAAGCGGCTCTCTGTATTCCAAAACTTTTTTTATTTCATCGAAAAAACTCTGCTTCCCTGATAAAGAAAGTCTTGCATGAGTTGTTTGCAAACGCAGCTGAATCGTTTTTACATCTGCCTTTATATAAAAAACTTTCCCCATTTTTTTTAACAGCGTAATATTTTCTGCTCTTTCAACAATTCCACCACCGCAGTCTATAACACACAATTGTGAAGGCAGTTTAAATTCTTTCAGTAAATCGGTTTCCTTTGTGCGAAATGCCTCCCAACCGTTTTCTTTTATAAAAGTTTGCAGATTGCCTAATTTCCCGGTTAATTCATCATCAAGGCTGATTTTTACGACAGAATGTTTATCTGAAAGCTGTTTAACGATTTCTGACGCTATTGTAGATTTTCCTACACCTCTGTAACCGATTAAAATAATTGCAGCCATACTTCATCACCTATTCTTTAAACAAATTGTCTTTTAATGACATTAAGCACAAATCGCATAAAACAAGTGCTGTCATTGCTTCTACAACAGGAACAGCGCGCGGCAGAACACAAGGATCGTGGCGACCTGCAGTTATAACCTCTACAGATTCCTTAGAAGATTCCTTAATTGTTTTTTGCGGAATTAAAATCGACGGCGTAGGTTTAAATGCTGCCCGAAAAACAATCGGCATTCCATTTGAAATTCCGCCTAAAACTCCGCCTGCATGATTTGTAGCAGTTGTTTCATCGGGAAGAAATGTGTCATTGTTTTCGCTTCCGAGTCTGCGTGTGCAGTCAAATCCGTTTCCGATTTCAAAACCTTTTACTGCGTTAATTGAAAGAATTGCCTGAGCCAATAAAGCGTCGAGCTTATCAAACACCGGCTCCCCTATTCCGGCAGGAAGATTTTTAATTACACACTCAATCACACCGCCGACCGAATCACCTTTAGACTTCACATCCAAAATCAACGTTTCCATTTCTTCTGCTTTTTTTCTGTCCGGACAGCGTATTGCATTAGCATCAACATTTTCCTTAACAACATTATACGGATTTATATCAGCAATAATATTCATCACAGATTTAGTATACGCCGTAATTTCAACACTGAATTTTTGCGCTAAAATTTGTTTTGCAACAGCAGCACCGGCAACTATTGCAGCCGTTGTACGTGCGGAACTGCGCCCTCCGCCTCTGTAATCACGCACACCATATTTTTTGCTGTAACAAAAATCAGCGTGTCCCGGTCTGAATAAATCTTTTACAACTGCATAATCTGCACTTTTTACATTACTGTTATTAATAATCATTGTAATAGGAGTACCTGTAGTTACACCGTCAAACACTCCGGAAACAATATTTACAATGTCCGATTCTTTACGCGGTGTGGTTAATGCACTTTGTCCCGGACTTCTTCGAGCCATTTCTTTTTGAATCGCACCAGTATCAATTCTCATTCCTGCCGGACAGCCGTCAATTATGCAGCCTACCGATTCACCGTGCGACTCGCCCCAAGTAGTTATTGTGAATAACGTTCCAAATGTATTTCCGGCCATTTTTTACTCCAAAACTATATTTAAGCGGTGTTATATAATAACGATCTTCAAAGAACAAGCATTAAAAATTGAAATCTTTTAAGCATAAAAACAGCATTTTGTAACATATAATCTTCTTTATAAAATACAGAAAATATGATATTTGGTAAAATTAATAAACAGTTAGCCAAAATAAAATTGAGGATAAAATATGACATTTGCTGATTTCATTTACATCTTCGGAGCAATCGGAGTTTTTATCTACGGTATGATTCTTTTGAGTGAATCATTGGAAAAAGCTGCCGGAGAGAAATTAAAAAGCGTTTTATCACACATAACAAACAATAAATTCAGTGCAATTCTTACCGGATTGATTGTTACATGTGTTGTGCAATCATCTTCCGCCACAACAGTAATGGTAGTCAGCTTTGTAAATGCCGGACTGCTCTCACTTGGGCAGGCTATCGGTGTCATAATGGGGGCAAACATAGGAACCACGACAACCGCCTGGTTAATAAGCTTGACTCACATGAAAGTGAATATTACGATAATTGCTTATGTTGCAATCATTGTCGGAATAATTCTGCTCTTCATAAAAAAAAGAAAAATATCAAGCTTTGGCTACTGCCTAATCGGTTTTGGTTTTATGTTCATCGGACTTGAACTTTTGAAAAATGCTGTTCCTGCTCCTGATCCTACAAATACAGACAATTTCCTCTATACTCTTTTAATGAATATTCCGCAGAATAATTATTTTTCACTTATTATATTCATGTTAATCGGAACAATTTTCACAATGATTGTTCAATCTTCCGCTGTTACAATGGCATTTGTATTGACTTTGGCTGCAAGCGGCTACATTGACTTTTACCATGCGGCAGCTATTGTTCTTGGGGAGAATATAGGAACTACGATTACAGCAATATTAGCAAGTCTTGCCGGAAATAAAATGGCAAAAAAAGCTGCGTTGGCGCATTGTTTGTTTAATGTAATCGGCGTTTTATGGGTTTTGATTCCTCCGTGCTACAACTTTTTAATTTTTTTATGCCAAAGATACGGCGGTAACAATATAAGTCTGGAGCTTGCGTTATTTCATACATTCTTTAATGTCTTAAATGTTGCCATTCTAATGTGGTTCATTCCATATTTTGAAAAACTGCTGAATTATAAATCTTCAAAGTCGATAAAATACTCGCTTCTTGATTTTGACAAAGGCATCATTTCAAGTTCCGATATTGCAATGCTTGAAGTCACAAAGGAAATTGAAAAGCTTGCAGAAAACACAGAAAACGAATTTCTTATAATCGACTCACTGCTTTCCGAAAATTGTAAAGATAAAGAGATTAGAATACAAGATTTGCATAAAATGAAAGAAGAATTAACAGATAAAAATCGTGAAGTCAGTACATTTCTCAATAAAATGCTGGAAGGCAATTTGTCTGTAAGTACAATTTCCAACATAAACAAAATGCTGTTCAGCCTAAGTTTCCGCCTGAATATATCACGTTCATGCGAAATTATCGCACAACAAATTTCCAAAGAAGAAGATTTTTCTTTAGAACTGTTCAGCAAAAGTTCCGAAGAACTTGCAAAAATTTTAGGCAAGATAAAGCAAATGTTCAAATACACACTTGAAAAAACATCTAAAAATGACGGAAAAGATATTTATACATTAGCAATTCTGGCAGAAGAAGACATAGACAAGCTTTACTGGAAAATGAAGCACCACACAATTTCTATGATGAAAAAGAAAAATAATAAAACAGCGACTGTTCACGGTTTGGTTTTTCTGGATATAATAAAGGAATTGGAGCATATCGGTGATGATTTGCAGAAAATCATTTCGCTTAATAATAATGACGAAAATATTTTTTAATGTACTGAATTTTGCATTCAATCATTAAAAGTGTACTTATGCCATTTTAGAATTAGGGTCTGTCCTTTGTATTGCGTGTAACTTGGTGTCAGACCTATATTCCGTTTCAGTATTAAGACCTGTCTCTTAGTTGACAATAGAACTGGAAGTTGCAACTAATCCCAAAAGAGAATAAGGGTCTGACACCAGCAAAAATTACGCATTTTCTGCCTTATTTCAAAAAATTAACACCTTCTGAAACGCCTCTAATTTCGTTCTCACAATAAGAAAATGTAAAAATATGTAAATTAATCTTAATCTTGTAGTTAAAAATGACACCAAAACGCATTAAAGCTTAGTGGAGGTGC
>JBNMHA010000065.1:0-12081 GCA_050872545.1 Spirochaetales bacterium
GAACAGTTCCTTTGATGATTCAATGGCTTGCCGACGGAATGAGTGCTGGCTCGGCTGCGGCTTTTATGCTTACCGGTCCGGCTACAAAAATTACGAATTTAGGCGCACTAAAAACCGTGATGGGAATACGCAACTTTTGCTTATATCTTGCATTTGTGATGATATTCTCACTTTTAACAGGTGCATTGGTAAATTTATTAATGTAATGTCATCAATAGGGACAGACCCTGATTCTAAAATAGAATACAGGTCTGGCACCTAGAAAAAAAAGGTACAAAAACTAACTTCTAATTTACAAGGAGCTGACATGAAAACATTTCACAAAACATTAACAGTAATTGTTCTGATGTTCGCCGTATGCAGTTTTGCTGCGGCACAAAGTTCATCGACAAAAAAGAACACATCAAAAACGCTTATTGTTTACTACAGTTGGGGCGGAACGACACGCGGAATTGCAAAGAAAATTCAGCAGAAATTAAACTGCGATATTTTTGAAATTCAACTGGTTCAGCCTTATTCTACAAACTACAACACCGTACTTGATGAAGCACAGCGTGACCAGCGTAACCAAGCTCGCCCAAAGATTAAAAACAAAGTAGATGATTTTTCAAAATACGACACAATCATTTTAGGTTATCCAAATTGGTGGGCTTCTATTCCGATGCCGATAGCGACATTTCTTGAAAACTATGATTTTTCAGGAAAAACCGTAATTCCGTTTTGTTCCAACGGCGGCGGAAAACTCGGACAAAGTGTTTCTGCAATTACAAAACTTGTTCCTGATGCGGCAGTACAGAATCCTCTTTCAATATATTATTCCGGCGGTTCTACGCTTGATTCTGATTTGGATAAATGGCTTGCTAAAAACGGTTACTAGGAGACTGTGATGAAAAAAATATCTTTTAATGCTTGCCTGCGACTGTCCGTACTTTTGATTATCTTTTTATCAGCCGGAACATTAGCTGCACAAACAAATAAATCATCATCTGCACAAAATATGGTTCTGATAAGCGGCGGAACTTTCAATATGGGAAGTCCGGAAACAGAAAATTGGCGTGAAAAGGATGAAATTCTTCATTCCGTATTATTGGACAGTTTTTATATATCACGCTATGAAGTGACACAAGAAGAATATGAGCGTGTAATGAAAAAAAATCCGTCATCGTTTAAAGGAAAACTGCTTCCTGTGGAAAATATTACTTGGTACGATGCTGTAAATTTCTGTAATGCGCTCAGTGCGGCGCAGGGGCTTACACCGGCATATAAAATCAGCGGCAGCGATGTTGTCTGGAATAAAAATGCCGATGGCTACAGACTTCCGACCGAAGCGGAATGGGAATTCGCCGCTCGTGCCGGAACTCAAACTCCGTTTAGTTCAAAAAAAGTTCCCGGTGATTCAGATGCTAATTTTTATGCCCATTATCCGTACAATATTGAACAGAATTACTTTAATGACAGCGTGCTTGAAACTCGCCCCGGCTATTACCGACAGCACACAGTGGAAGTCGGAAGTTTTAAACCGAACGGCAACGGACTTTACGATATACACGGAAATGTAAGCGAATGGTGCTGGGATTTGTACGGAAAATACCCGACCGGTGTGGCAGTGAAAAATCCGACAGGAGCCGAAAAAGGTGCAACAAGAATAGCACGCGGTGGCGGCTGGAACGACTTTGGAAAACATTTGAGGTGTGCGTACCGTTCAAGTCAACTGCCTGATGAAGCATCGTCAAGCCGCGGTCTGCGAGTCGCAAGAAACGCAAAATAAGTGAGAAAAAAATGACAACCGAAGCAAAAAACCGAACAATAAGAATTACCAAACGCATTCTCGATGTTGTTATGACCATGCTTTCCATACTGCTGATGGGCGGCATAACTGCATTTGAAAATTTATCAGTGCATGAATGGCTGGGAACTGCACTTACAATGCTGTGGATTTGCCACAATATATTGAATTGGAAATTTTACAAGTCGATTTTTCGCGGGAAGTACAACAATGTGCGAATTATTACCGTTTCGGTAAACCTTGCACTTGCAGTCTGCATAATTTTTCTTGCAACAAGCGGAATTATTCTTTCCAATTCGGTTTTTGCTTTTCTCGGAATAAACAACGGAATGGCTTTTGCAAGAAAAGCGCACTTGGTTGCAAGTCATTGGTACTACATTTTGATTGCCGTTCACTTTTCGCTTCATGCCGGAATGTTTTTCGGCAGCATTCCGGTATTAAAAAACGGCTCTGTATTTGGAAAAATTCTTTGCGCACTTCCTTTGGTTTTATCCGCTTACGGGATTTATGCATTTATAGTTCGCGGTTTTTACAAATATCTCTTTTATACTCAGCAGTTTTTCTTTTTTGATACAGAACGCGGATTCGCTCTTTTCATTTTGGATTACTTCTCGATTTTTATTCTCACTGCGACAGTTTTTTACTACATAACAAAATTTTCCGGAGTAAAAAAAAGTGCCGGGCTTAGCTCCAAACAGAATTAAGCTCCGGCACTTTTACGCATATTATTTGTTTAATGTATCAAACGTATAAACAATCGGGGAAAACATAAATTCGTACTCGGAAGAATCTTCGATTACTTTTAGTTTTAAACTAGCAGATTTCCCGTCGGAAGAAACCGCTTCTGCCCAGTTTACGGTAATCTTATCATTTGAATCTTCCATATTTTCAATAGTTAAATTCCCATTTGCATCTTTTTCATTTATATCACCCGAATAACTTTTTCCGTTAATACCAAGAAGCAATTCATCTGAAATTATAACGACAGAATCAATTTCATTACCGGAAAAGTTTCGTACCGAAGCTTCCGGATCATACTTTTCTGTCAGAGTAAGAACATTTCCGTCTTCCGTATTAAAAGCACAGTAATAAGCTCTTGTTACAAAGAAGTATTTAAACAGTTCCAATCGCTTAGTAATAGATTCTTTTTCTTCTATAAAATCATCTTTTTTTGCTTCATAAGATTTAAGCATATCTTCGTTTTCTTTCTTTTCAGATTCCCAAGTCGGATAAAATCTTGCTTCGTCGAATGTAAGCTCTTCATTATTTTCAATTTTTTTATTCACGGTATCAATTGCAAGCGATGTTTTGCAGATTACGGATTCACACTCTTTTATTAAATCTTCTATCATATCGATTTTTGTATCCAAGATTTCCGGATATTCATTTTTGTAATAATTAACGACTTCATCATACTCCATATAACGTCCGTATTTTTCCGAATCATCAGAAAAATGCTCATCCGGAATAAATAGCTTATATTCTTCCAAAATAAGTTCATTGGCTTCGGAATTATATGAATACTTGTAAATTTGGGGATCTTCATTATTGCCGTTGCTGTACTTTGCAGTTCCGTCATCATTAAATTCTATGGATGTGCCGTCTTCGGATGAATAAACTGCCCCGACAAAAGAAAAACCGCCAGAATGAATTTCGTCATGTTCCGGATTGCAGCACGATACCGCAGCAACAGCAATAAATAAAGCAGCTGTAGCAAATTTTATCATTTCATTCATTTTCATAATTTCAAGCTCCTTTTTTTACTCTACAACCACCGGTGATGCCATTATAAGTCCGCCCCAGTTAAAGTCCTCCATATAAGTTCCGCTAAATCCCCATTTTATAATAGCAGTTGCATTAACTTTCACTTTAAGAGATTCCATTGTTCTCGATTCTGAACTTTTATTTGATTCAATTGCAGTAAAATATACACTGTCTTTGTATGGAGTAAGTTGGCGAGCGTATGACATATAACCGTCATCAAGCAGAAAATAAGAAGCATCTTTTGTTACTATTCCCATGTCCATTCCTGCTTCATCTTTTAATATGTCGTAAAGTGATTTCTGATTATTGTAGAAAGCAAGTATTTTAAGGTAAGAATCAAGCGAAACATATTTAACAGACTCAACATCTACTGCATTTCCTCTTGAAATTCCACGATAAATTCTTTTTTTCAC
The DNA here is from genome assembly GCA_050872545.1 of Spirochaetales bacterium. Taxonomy (GTDB): domain Bacteria; phylum Spirochaetota; class GWE2-31-10; order GWE2-31-10; family GWE2-31-10; genus RGIG8597. Next base: position 3,964 of record JBNMHA010000065.1, read on the forward strand.
GGAAGAATTACGCAAATCTGCATCTTTAGGCACAGAAGCTAAAGTTCCTAAATCTACAATATAAGAAGAAGCTGCACCGCTTAAAGAAGAAGTCCAATTCTTTATTGATTTTTCAAATTTCATATTTGCCCCATTAACTTGGCAAATTATGTGATCATTGTCTCTGATTACATTATTTTTCTCGGACAGTGCGACATACTTGTCAAACTTGTTTTTAAGTTCATCAATTTTGTCCGGTTCAAAACTCAGTAGATTGTAATACAAAGTAGTAAGTATTACTTCCTGTGCAAGAAAAGCCATGTCATTACACTGCATTGTTTCCCTGAAATCATAGCCTTGAGCTTCCCAAGCGTAAGTTTTTCTTGCTATATCATCGTAAATGTCAAGGTAAGTCATAGGAGAAGAGAACTGAAAAGTTTTAACATTTAAATCAAGGCTTATTGCAGCATTCAAATAAGCAGAATTTCCGGCAATCGTTGCGGAACTCCATTTTTTCAATCTAGCTTTGATTCTTTCTACCTTATCATCATCAGTTATCAAATCCGATTCCATTATAAGCATTATATCGCTCATACATGAACTGTCGGCTGAACGAATCTGTGATTCACGTGTGATTTTTTCATTTATAATTGTACGCATTTCGGCTGCGTCAATCTTATCCATAATAAGATCAAGCTTATATTTTATAGCTTCTACAGAATCTGCCAATAAATTTATCTGTTCTAAAATTTCATCTATATCTGTTTCGTTAAGATCACGAAAGAATTGCATTTTAAGCCAATCCCATACTTCACCTTCCGTATCGGAAATGTTATCAAGAATCATTTTTCTGACTTTTTTCTGTATATTGCTTTTCCCGGAATCCAATATAAAATTACCAATAATTCCAATCAGCGATCTGTTTATTATCGGTTGAAAGTTAATCTGTTGTGTTTCTATTAAATCCGGCATATTATCCACAGAAAATACCGCATTGGAATTGTACATAAGCGCACTTCCGTAAATATTTTCAAGAGGTTTGTAATAAGTTGCGTTATTTTCTTCAAAGTCATCAAAATTTTCGATATTTTCCGAGTTACTTTCATTGGCTGAATCAATACAATTGGAACAGCTGCAAAATGCAAATAAAGCCGATGTTACTAAAAATATGCTGATAATCTTTTTCATAATTTGCCCCTCTTTAAAACTACTCAAATATTCTGAACGGTCTTACTGTACCGCTGACTTTATATGTCTGCCATTTCAATTGATGTTCAACAGCAAATTTATCACCGTCATAACTCATATACGCTTGATATGATTTGCCGGCATCATACGGCACTTGATTACAAGTTTGGTAACTGTAATGTTTGAAGCTGTATTTGTAGGTTTGGTCATCAAGTTTTTTTAAAATATTACGTATTTGTGTGTAATTTTTATACAATTCTTTAAATTCAGCTATTGTTCCGACATACCAGCCAGATTCATACTCACTTCCTTTCAGAATTTTCTCTCCATCGTAATCAAAGTAATCTGCATAATTCAAAGCAAATTCAAATATCGGATAAGAACCCGGATTATCGGCTGCCTGTCCGTCGAATTCGCATATAATATCCCAGCTTTTACTTCCGTCTTCAAATCCGTTTCCGCTACTGTCACTTATAAGCTTCATAATTATTTCTGTTCTCTTATCAGCATGAGAAAACGCTAAATCTTTATTTTCGGATAATGCAATTCCCCTTGCCGGAGAAGTTTGTGTCGCAGCCTGAAAGATAACTCCGATAGGTTTGTCATTGAGTTTCACTACATCACCGACTTTATACTTGTGATAAAACTTTGCGTATAAAACTGTGTCGCTTGTAATGGAAAATTCTCCGGCAGTAATTTTCATTCTTTGCGTTTTATCACCAGTGACGACATCGGCATACCAGCCTTCCAGAAAATATTCGTCATTGGAAATATCAGGCAAATGTTCACTTGTAAGTATTTTCTTTTTATTCAGTTCCACTGTCGCCGGAGCTGTAATTTTTCCTGATGTATCGTATGAAAGTTTGTATTTAATCGCCTTCCACAACGGATAAAGAGTAATGTCTGATGTAACCGCATACTTTCCGGGTTCTACCTTTGCAGAATAATCGCCTTGTTTGGCAGTCCAACCGTTGAATTCGTATATTGAACTAAGAAGAATAGGAAGCTGCTCTTTTGTAAGTTTTGTTCCGGACGCGACTTCTATCGGTTTGGGAATCCAATAATTTTCAGAACCTACTTCAAACGATACTGTGTATTTTGCTGTCGTATTCGCTGATTTCACAACATTTTCATTCGGCTGCAAAACCGCAGAATCAGCATTATCATCTGATGAATAATTTTGACATGCTGCAAAAATAACCATTAAAGTTAATAAAACAAAAGTGTTAATAAGTCCAAATTTACGCATTTATTCACTCCTTTGCGGTAAAATTGAGTGATTATATAAATTATTTCCCCATTTGTAAAGAGTAGGAAAATAGCAGAAACAGCAATCGGAAAGGTCTGTATTATTAAATGTATGAGGAGGTTTGTATGACTTTGCGAAATTTACCGGAAGATAAACCGGCAGAATTAAGTAACCTTATTGATGTAAAGGCACATCAAGTTGTAAGTATGGCACTTTCCGGAAGCGATCATGTTAATATTGTGCTGCTAGCTTTTTCGGCTGATGAAAATGTAAGCGATGAAATTTATTCCGGCGACACAATGTACTTGGTACTTGAGGGAAATATGTGCGTAGTTTCCGAAAATGAGCGGATAAATGTCTGCTGTGGGCAGGCGATAAAAGTTGCGGCAGGGAAATCTCACCGGCTTGAATCGGACAATGCTTTTAAAATAATGCAGATTACAGTATTAGATTAATTTTTTTAATTAATTAGGAGGTATATATAATGGAAGAAAACCGTATCAAAAACATTGAACATTCTACAGTGCTTATCCTTAAAGATTTAGTTCAGTATGAAACTGGAAAAGTTGCGAGCCTGACACTTTCCCAACAGCCTAATGTCGGAGTAACTGTAATGGCATTTGACAAAGGCGAATCGCTTGCAACTCACGCCGCACCCGGTGATGCATTGGTTCAGATTCTTGACGGAGAAGCCGAAATTACAGTAGGTGGCGTTCCGCACGTCCTGAAAGAAGGACAAATTATTGTTATGCCTAAGAACGTACCGCATTCGCTGAAAGCAACTGCCCGGTTTAAGATGATTCTTACCGTTGTGAAGTAACACCGCGCAAAAAGGGACAGACCTGTATCCTATTTCAGAATCGAGGTCTGTTCCTAAATCAGGCTCCACATTCGCCCGGCTTTATATATTCCAATTCAGTATTAGGGGCTGTCCCCGACGAATCACTAAGCCTAAAGAATGCTCAAGCCATTTCAGCTATGGGCATAAACAAAACTGTTTGCCACACACGCCGCGCAAAAAGGGACAGACCTGTATTCTATTTTAGAATCGAGGTCTGTCCCTAAATCTGTTTCCACATTCGCCCGGCTCTGCATATTCCAATTATGGGCATAAATAAAACAACTTGCCACACACGCCGCGCAAAAAGGGAACAGACCTGTATCCTATTTTAGAATCGAGGTCTGTCCCTAAATCAGGCTCCACATTTGCCCGGCTTTATATATTCCAATTCAGTATTAGGGTCTGTCCCCGACGAATCACTAAGCCTAAAGAATGTTCAAGCCATTGCAGCTATGGGCATAAACAAAACTGTTTGCCACACAACGCCGCACAAAAAGGGACAGACCTGTATCCCATTTCAGAATTGAGGTCTGTCCCTTTTGTACCTTTCGCTGCTACTTGCCAACAGTGCGAACGAGGCGCAAACCAAGCCAGGGCTGTTTTTTACTGCCGTTGTTTATGTTGAAGTCGTCAATAGTTTCTACACTTAGACGGAATTCGTCTTTGAAACTGCCACCGCAGTGGCAGTAAGTGTAGCCACGAACATAATCTTCTGAATAAAAATCCCAACACCATTCACATACGTTACCACTCATATCGTACAATCCGTATCCGTTAGCCTTCTTCTGTGCTACAAGATGTGTTTTTTTCTTACTGTTGTCACGGTACCAAGCTACTTCATCTATGTAGTTACTTCCGGCATATTCATAGTTTTGTCCACCCTTTGCAGCATATTGCCATTCCTCAACTGTCGGTAGTCTGAATCCATTAGCTCTTGTATTTTGCATTACATTGGTGTAGAATCTACAATTTGGATACTTTCCGTAAATTCAAGTATTTACATCTGTACTGCCTTTTACGGAATATACCGGTGTATAACCAAACAATTCACTTAATTTGTTGCAGAAGTAAATTGCATCATACCAACTGACATTTTCAACAGGCTTGTTTTCACCTTTAAATTCACTTGGATTTTCTAACATAACTAACTCATAAAGTTCTTGAGTAACTTCTGTTTTGAGCATTTCATAGTTTCTTCCCGGAATTTTTACCATTTTATGTATACATTTTTTAACAAAAAATTCAAATTTGGCTTTTGATTCTGCCAGCGTAAAATCTTTTGTAAAAAGTGCCTTCATGGCTTCAAGATTATCTTTTTCATTTTCTGCAACACCGTCTACAATCCTCAAATCCTGTTCCGGTGTCATTGTGCGTGATTGTATATTGTCCAATTTGCTTGTCTGCACAACCTTTCCGGAAACGGTATTTATCACCCTTATCGTACTGAAATTGAATTTATATCCGCTCGGTATGTCGTCACTTTCCGCATTTACATTGTAGTCCAACTCAAAGTATATGATAGGATCACCGCGTGTAAGCAGTGAACTGTACATATCCACGTTGTTTGTGTATTCCTCTATAACCGCGTCATTCAACTCCGCAGCCATATTTGGTGCCTTTTTGCCGCTAAGTGCCTCGTATCCTACAATAAAACTGTCTGTATAGAGCAATATCCCGTCGGAATACAGCGATAGATACGCATTCCAACCGTTTTCACTGCCTTCATACTTTCCGAAGCTTACTTTCAGCTCATCCCCCATACTGCTTACAGTTCTTTGCGCTGTCAGGCTCTTTTGGTCTGCTCTGATTTCCGCTAAAAGGCTTGCATTCTGACCAGCTGCGGCATTTTTTACGTTATCACAATCGGCAAAGAATTTTTCCGTCAAACTTTTATAACTTTCTATTGCCTGCTTTTCGCGTCGTTTCTTCGCTGCTTCTGTAGGATTACCGCTGCTGTCAAGTTCTACGGTACCGTAACTTTTATTGCGAATCCTAGCTTCTTCATCGGCTCTGTCTTTTTCCAGTTGTGTGAATAATTCTTGGTTTCTGCTTTCAACGCCTTGTCGAATTTCATTCAATGCTTTTTTCTTGCTTTCCAGTATATTTATTTGCCCCAGAACGCCTTGCTTTTCCATTTTCAATTTACGTACTTCGGCGGCTTTTGCGGCAGCTTCCTTTGCCATTTGGTCACGCTGCGTTTTCAGTGCAATGGAACGTTCCGCTTCCAGTTTTGCATCTGCTTCCAGCCGCTGTTTCTGCGCATTAAGTTCTTCCTGTCGCTTTTTTTCAGCATTTTGTTTTTCTTTTAACAGTGCCTTTTCTGCTTCTATTCGCTTTTTATTCTGTATGGCGTTTACGTCGTTGCTTGTCATCAGCTTAGACAACTCTTTATCATAATCAGCCATCATTTTGTTAAACTGCTCTTCATTTTGCTTTGCAAGTGCCAGTTGGTCATCCAAACCGAAGTCGGCGGAACCGCTTGTCAATAAATTCTTGTTCAAGTCGTTTATTTTAATCTTGAGTTTATCGGCTAAAGCAAGTGTAAGTTCATCCGCCGCGCCTGTACTTCCGTACAGATATTCAGCCTTTGAATATTCTTTTGACAAACAGCTTGCCATTTGTTCGCCTGTTGTCAGGTCGGTAAAATCTACGGAAACGGCATAATTTTCACCAACCTTTCTGATTTTCACAAAAAGAGCATATTTGGCAGTAGTAATTTTTCCCAGCTCAATTGCGGTATTTTCATCCCTTCCGGCATCTTCACCGGCAGCTTGCAGCTTCTTTAATGCACTTTCTGCTTTTGAATCCACTACTGTTTTCATTCCCAAATACGTCTGCATGTTTGAGTTCAGTTTATCTTGAATCTGCAGCGGAAGCCAAGAAGTTTCACTTGTGTTTAGGTTCACAGCTTCCAGATTTACCACCTGAACCGGCAGACTTAGTAAATTATTAAGTCTCTCAGCTTCCAATCTTTTTTCTTCGGCAATTCTTTCGGCTTCCTTTCTAGCTTTGTATTCGGCTACTGTCTCAATACCTTCAATTTTTGTAACCGAGTAAATTTTCGGATTAACATTTTTCAGCACAACTTCAACTTTATATTCGGAAAGTTTTTTATATGCCAGTCTTTCCTCCAGCACATCGGTATCAAATCCTGCCGTAAATTTTATCTTTTCGCTTGCCAATGCCGGAATCAGCAAAGTTCCGTCCGACTTCACAGAAAGCCCCGTCAAACTGACATAACTTACAAATACAACTGATGTCTTCTTGTTGCTTTCCAGTGTTTTCACAAGTTTGCTTGCATTAACCTGCTTCGTCTGGGAGAAAGAAACAAAACTGACAAGCAGAATTATTCCCCCCAACAAAATTTTTTTTATATTTCTCATTTGGTAATTGCTCCTCATTTATAAATCAACTAACGTATTGCAAAATGTTTTGTAAGCTTCTTCTTGTTCACAATTAATTTTTTTTTCATTTTCGAAAGAAGCTTTTTCCAATAGTTTCATTTTTTGTTCTCTTTCATCATAATTTGCTGCTATTAAAATGCCAATACAAAATACTTCAATAAAAGTTAAACAAACAAAATAAATTATAAAACAAGCACACGAATCTTTCTTATCCATGAAACATAAAATAATCATAACAATTAATGTAACAGCTATTAGAAATGTAATAATTCCTGTTAGAATTCCCACTAACGCAAAAGAAAACTTTTTCATTCTTCTTCCCCCTCAATTCTTTAATTTTGAACATAAATGTTTCAAGTTCCTGTTTATCGTTTTTGTTCTTTTGGTTTCATGCAATTTCTCATCACAACTTATATCTTTATAAAGAATTTCATCACTATCCATTGATTCATTAATCAGATATAAAATATGTATTATTTTTGCTTCACTCTTTGTGAAATCTTTTAGAATTCTGTGAGAAGATATAAGAGGTGTTTTTAGACAAGTATCCAAATCATTATAAAATTGAGTAAGCAATCGTCGTTGAAAATGCAATATTTTATCAGAATCTTTCTGCAAAAGATTAATATTATTTTTCTGTTTTTTTACTTCACCAATTGTACTTACAGAAGTTTTTAAGTCATAAATTTCTTTAATAAATCGCTCCTTGTATTTTCCTTTTATTTTTGAAGTATTAGCATCACAATCAAGCACAAAAAATTCTATTAATCCTTGAACTGCAATTGCAAAATCATAACTACGGTATTCGGAAATCAAACTTGAATACATTTGCTCCCATTTAATTTTTTCAGGAATGTAGCAAGCCACTATAAGTGAAACTATCGAACAGAATATTTGAATATACGTTAATATATTTTCATCACACATTCCACCTGCCCCCCCAATTACATCAGATAATCTGCAAGTTCACGTGCTTCATCGGCAGCCGCTTTTAATTTGGCTTCTTCGGCATCCATTTGTTTTGCTTTCAAGCCGGCTTTTGCAGTTTCCGCATTGCTTGCGGCTGCTTCGGCGTTCGCTTTCGCTCTTTCGGCTTCCAGTCGGGCAATCTGTGCTTTGTACAACGCAGCTTCTTCCGCTTGTTTCTGCACTTCTTTTTTATCAGCGTCGGCTTTCATTTCACTGAACAGCGCACCAATTTTTTTCTTTGTTTCAGTTTCGATTCCGTTCGCTCCCATCAATTCCATAAGGTATTTTTCGCAGAGGTTATCCCAGCTTTCTTTATCCATTGAATAAACAGTGTAGTAGACATATTTTTCTGTTTTCTCGTTTGTTTCGGCGTTTATTGTCCGTATTTTTTGGAAAAAACCGGTTTCTTCACGCAGACCTGTCATGTCGGCTTTTGTCTCGCTTGCAGCAACAAATAACGCTTCCAATTGTCCGGCGTCGTTCAGTCC
>JBNMHA010000066.1:0-12036 GCA_050872545.1 Spirochaetales bacterium
AAGCAACGCTCCGATTCCCAATGAATCTTCATGCATAATAATTTGAATATTTTTGTAATTATCAACAGCCGCAGCCACACATTTTCCCAACCGACTGCGCAATTCAGGCATTGAATAAAAAATGATATACGGATTTTCATTGATAACTTTTCTTATCTGCACGAAAATTTCGTGCAGTCTGCCGCAGCATTCATCATTTTCAAGAAGCGGGAAAACAGGCAATTCAATCTTGTTTATTCGGTGTAAATAATTAAGCAAATTTTGAATATCATTTGCACTACAGTAAGCCTTGTTTCCCAAAATACCGCTTACAAACACAGCACAAACAGCCGGTGAATCATTATCAAGATAATAAGCGTAAAGATTAAGCAGTTTGCGAAAAATTTTATTCACAAAGTCATGTTTCTCAAACAGCCTTTCATCGGACATCTGCATAAAAAAAGTGTGCAGCGATTTAAAGTAAGCCGTCTCATCGGAAGTCGGAAATGCTGCCACAATATCGTCAAGGTTATCGGACAGTTCTTCCAGATTATCGGTTTCATTTGTTTCCCAAACCTTTTTCTTAAAGGCGTTAATTTTTGTCAAAAAAATATCTTCTACATTCATAGACAGCATACAACCATATTTTCATAAATAAAGTAAGCTGTTTTTACCGCCATAAAAAAATTCCATTTTTCACGAAACAAATATATAATGTCGCAAAAATAATTGAGGAAAAAATGGCAACAGCGGAAAATAATTTGAAAATAACAGCAACATGTTCTTCCGGATTGGAAGAAGTTTTGCAGAATGAAATAAAAGATTACGGTGCAAATATAGAAAGCGTCGGGAAAAATACAGTGCAGTTTTATGCCGATACGCAGCTTTTATACAAACTTAATATGGCTTCACGCACGGCAACGCATTTTCTTTTGCTTCTGAAGCAGTTCTTTTTTAAAAATGCCGACGAATTCTACAGCAAAATGAAGCAAATTGCTTGGGAAAAATACTTTAACGTAAATAAATTAATCAGAATTGACACAAAAGGAACTTCATTTGCATTCCGCAACAGCCACTTTGCCACATTGCGCACAAAAGACGCTGTGGTAGACAGATTTCGCAATGTCTGCGGCGACCGACCTTCTGTCTGCAAGGACAACCCGGAAATTCAAATAACCGTGTATTTGCAGGACAATCAAGCTGTTGTGTACCTTGATTCCTCCGGTGTTCCGCTTTTCAAACGTGGTTACCGCAGCGTTCATGCGCAGGCACCACTGAAAGAAGATTTGGCTGCCGGGATTTTAATGCTTTCCGGTTGGGATAAAAAATGCCGCCTTATTGACCCGATGTGCGGAAGCGGTACATTTCTGTTTGAGGCTTATTTAATGGCAAATAACATTGCGCCGAATTTAAACAGAGATTTCGCTTTTATGCATTGGAAAAATTATGACCGTAAAATTTACGATAATGCAAAACGTGAACTTGAAGCACAGATTACGCCTGTCGATACGCAGTTTATCGGTTATGATATTCATGAGTCGCCGATAAAACTTGCACGTTCAATCAAGAATAAACATTTTCCGGACAGCGACATTAACATTATTCATAACGATTTTCGCCGGATCAGCAGCGATATAAGCGGAAGTTTTATTATTGCCAATCCGCCTTACGGCGAGCGAGTGCAGACTGACAATCGAATAAATGATTTTTATCATGAAATCGGCGACTTTCTGAAACAGAAGTGCAGTCCGGGAAAAGCTTGTATTCTGACGGGCAACCTTGAAGCAGCTAAGAATATCGGGCTGCGAACTTCCGGGAAAATAAAACTCTACAACGGCCCGATAGAATGCCGCTTATTAACCTTTGAAATGTATCAGGGAACAAAAAAAATTAAGAATCAAACTGCCGACTGACGGCTTATCGTTTCACGCTCATTTCAATTATTGTTCACGTGTTTACTTTTCCTGTGTCATTCCCGCACTTGTTGCGGGAATCTACGAAATGTTTTATGTTTTATGCGAGATTATCCGGTCAAGCCGGATAATGACAACTCCTGCAAGATTGCCGGGTCAAGCACGGCAATGACAAGAGAAACAAACACTGGATAATGACACAAGACTAAAGTTTTGCCGGTAAGCCTAAGTCCCAGACTTTTATTCCATTTTAGTATTAGGGTCTGTCCCTTTCTTAGGTCGTTGCAAGGAAATGATACTGTGTTGTATAAACATTGCGGCTCAAGTCATGGAATGATATAGTTTCTTATTCGCAAAAAATTAAACAAAAAAAGGAGAACCAGATTTATCTGCAATTTCATTTTCACAAAAAATCACAAACGAGCAGATTCTCAAGACCGCGATAAAACAGTCGGCAATTGACCTGAACTGCAACGAAGATGATTTTCTTTTGGATAAAAACAAAGTCGTAATCTCAAAGGAAAATGCGGATGCCCGACGCTACCTTAAGCTTCCGTTTGCCGCAGACCTTGTGAGCTACGGAAACAACATCGTCGCCTGGTGCGAACTGACAGCCAAACCGATTAAGGAAATCGAAAAAATGAACGGGAAGAAGTGATGTAGGGCTTTTACTAACTTATGACTTCCAAATTTAATCACTTTCAAAATGGAAATTTTACTTAATAATTTCAGCTCCCATTGTTCGTAATTTTTTAAAATAATTATCCTTTCTTTTGTGAAACATAGTTCCAATTGCATTTTCATTAATTATAACTTTGTAACCATGATTTATAGCTCCAAATGCAGTTAATGCGACACAAGCTCCGCCATCAACCCCAATGATTTCTACAAACTTTACATTATTACTTTTAAGTAAATGATTAAGTTCTGGATTTGAAAATGCATTACCTCTATATTTTACACACACATAATCAGATACAACATGAAGTCCTTCTACCAATTCACTTTCTGGAGTATTTTCATACGCATGAAATGGAGCAAATTTATTAAGCAGCTTTCTCTTCATTTCATGTTTTATGTAAACAATCATGTTTTCTTTGTTCGCATCAATAACTTTATTTACATGTTGAATTAATTCTCTATTATTGTATTTAAAATAAGAAGAATGTTCCTCGCCTACACATACATTTTGCATATCAATAACTAACAAAGCTTTTCTCATAATTTTTTTCCTTATTCGCTCCGCATAATCGCTGCAATTATTGTTATTTCCATTTGCCTTTCAAGCCAACTTTCTGCTCATCACCAGCAGACCGCCAAACATCCAAAGATTTCCAACGCTGATCCAAGCACAAGACAAAGCGTTTATTAACGGATAATTGCCAACCACGCCAAGTAGCTGTGCCGCAAACTTTGCCATCAATCGATAGATTCCGAAATAGCAAAGCCCCTCTAACGTGATACCAAACAAGCCAAGCAAAGCAGCTGCAAAAATTCCTCCGTCCGAGGTTCCGGCATAAGCCGAATGTCCTGCTTATATTTCATGTGACTTTCAACTTTATGTCATTGCCGAATTTGCTCCTCTATCATTGTCAGACTTGACAAAACATTGTGTCATTGTCGGACTTGATCCACATGTGTTGAATATATATCCACAAATCAAAGTTAGTTAAATCTAACGCCACAATTTTAGCATATTTATTTCAGAATATAAACGCCGGTTTGGAATTGGAATCCGTACAAATATAAGCAGCTTTGAATGAATTTTTAAAAAATTCATCTTATATCTAAATCTGTTATGTAAGCGACGTACTCAAACCTGATTTTGTGCAAAAAAGTGATGTATTTTCCTTTTTTGGTTTATTTACGATTACAGTTTGATGTGATATATTTTTTAATTATTTTACAATAGCTTTTCTATTAGGAGTAAATATGAAAAAGAGTGAAAAATCGATAATATACTTTGCAAGTCTGCTATTTATTTGCATATTTGCAGCTGCATGTAACTTTTCTGCTAACGAGAATTCAGGCAGTGATAGTGAAAAATCCTCCAACGGCTCAAGCAGCAAAACAACAGAAACTAACTCTTACGTGCCGAATACTTCTTCACGCAACATAATCACAGACGCGGCGACTTACGAAAGCGTTGCTTTTGACGAAACTTTGTATGTTAATTTAAGCACGCTTCAAGTTTCGGCGGACAGTTCTTCTTGGACTTCTTTGACCGACGGCGGAGATTCAGAAACTATAACTTTGGATTCAGCTGAAATCACTGCGAATATTTCTGACGGTGTTCTTTACATCGACTCGTCATCTTACAAATCAAATTTAAAATTCGACATAACAGGAACTGCGGAGAAAGGTGCGCTGAACATTTCTTCATATAAAAAAGGAACGGTCGCGCTTTATCTTCACGACGCAACAATCACTTCTAGCGGAAATTATCCTTGCATAAACGTTGATGCAAAATCGACTGTCTATCTTGTGGCGGACGGAACAAACTCATTCACCGACGGCAGAAAATACGGAACTGGTTACAGCTTGGAAGAAGGTACGGATTATTATTCAAGCAGTTTTTCCGGAACAAAAGCTGTTGGTGCGGAATAAACTGCAAATTGGGCAAAAGGAAGCGACACAAAAGGCTCAATTTATACGAAAGGCGCGCTTTTAATTTCTGGAAGCGGCTCTCTCACTTTGAACGAAGGCTACAAGCACGGAATTTATTCAAAAGACTACATCAGAGTTTTTAGCGGAACTTTGAACATAAACACAAGCGGACGAAACGCAATCCAGAGCGTAAACGGTTTTATAATGGACGGCGGCGAAATCACAATCAGCGGAACCGGCGCAAACACAAACAACCAGAGCCGTGGAATCATTGTTGAGGGCGCAGAAGATATAGACAATCCGGGCGAAGGATTCATCGTCATAAACAGCGGAAAAATCACTTCAACAACCGTTGGAAAAGGAATGTCGGCAAAATGGGATATTGAAGACGACGCCGGAACAGCTGACACAAGCGACGATCCGTATCCTTACGTTCTGATTAAAGGCGGAGAAATCAGTATAACAACAACCGGAACTCCGGCGGATGAATCAAAATCGGCTTACACATTCACAGATGCGGACGGCGTTACTGTAAGCGAGACGACAAAACTTAGCCCGGAGGGAATCGAGGGAAAACAGGCGGTCTTTGTCTCCGGCGGAATCATAAACTTGAACTGCACTGACGACAGCATTAATGCAAGCCGCGACGACTCTGGCTACGAAGGACAAATTATAATCAGCGGCGGAAACATCTACGCATATTCTTCATCAAATGATGCTATTGACTCAAACGGAACGCTCACGATAAATGGTGGCGTGATTGTGGCTCTTACTGCAAAAACTCCGGAATGTGCGTTCGACTGCGATGACAATACTTTTGCAATCACAGGCGGACTTTTGGTGGGCGTTGGAACTGGCAACTATTCAAAACCGACTTCGAGCGCATGTACGCAAAGCATAGTCGTTCTTTCCGGAAATTATTTTGGCGCAGGCGGAACGACTTTTGCCATTGAAGATTCAGACGGAAACGCTGCTTTTGCGTTTGAAATTCCATCTACATTCGGAACAAGCGCAAGAAGTGATTACGTAATGATTCTTTCTTCGTCGGAAATAAAAACCGGCTCAACATACAAAGCCATGGGCGGAGTTATAGCAAGCGGCGGAAGCACGTTCAACAGTCTTTATGTTGAATTGCCTTCTGTTTCTGGCGGCTCAACAACCGTAAGCGGAATTACGACAACAACTTCCAGTTATGTTTACACAAAAACAAGTGGAACAACCGGCGGAGCAATGGAAGGTACTCACCCAAATCCGGGACCGGGCGGAAGAATTTAAATCATTAATAGCTGAAAGTAAAAAAAATCCCAACGTTCGCAAATACAAAATGAACGTTGGGATTTTTTTTATTTCTCTACAAGAAAGATTAGCAACGCAGATTGCAATAATCAAATCTTTTTTGAAACTTTCTGATTCAGTTTATCAAGCTTTTCCAAACTTTTATCTATTTCACCTTTAGTATCTTTGTCTGTCTCTTCTTTATCAATCTCATTCAATCGATCTATCATCGCCTGTAGCTGTTCCTGAATTTTCTGCAAATCTTCTTTCTTCGCTTTTTTGCAGCTTTCTTCCAGTTCCTTAATTTTTTCATTTACCAATGGCAGAACTTCTTCATCAAAATTTTCCGTAGTTTCTTCAAATAACGGCTTCATTTCTTCATAAAAATCTTTAAACGCATTACCGGTCTCTTTAAAAACATCTTTCAAAGAAGTTCCCAAGTCCTTAAATGCATTCTTCATGTTATTTTTTGCAAAACAGGCAACGGACACAAAACAAATTAACAGCACACACAAAAATCTTTTCATAACTATTCCTCCTTTTCTCTTGCTAAAAATAAATCATCCAATCCACTGTATTCAAAATCGCTTATTATATGACTTGTATCATTTTTAGACAACTGCAATTTTCCTACATAAGCTTTTCCCTGCACCAAAAGTTTATAAGAAATCCATAAAACGTCGGAAGACTCATTATCAGGAATCCCGACACGCAAACTGTAACGCTTCGGCAGCTGCGGTTTACCGTACCTAAGATAAAAAGAATTATATGCCGACGGCAAAAAACAATCTTCAATATCACCATCGCTGCTTATTGATTTAAAAAATTTGTCAACAATCAAGTACAAACTGCGGCGCATCGGATTTCCGCTGTCCGAATCAATCAGAAAGCCAATATCTACATCCTGCATTCTGATAACTTTTCTTGACAGCGGTGCCTCAAATCCGGCAGGTGAAAAACTGTCCGTATAAACAAGGTCATCAAAATCAGTCGCATCGGCATCACCTTTTATCTTCCGTTCGCATGAAAAAATGCATATCAACAAAAATATTAAAATAAAAAAATCACTTCTCATTTCCGCTCTCAATTTCCTTAACTGCTGTCTTTTGCGCTTCAAGCAGCAAACAAATTAATTTTCTTTTTAATGCAGAATTTTTATTATTTATCATCTTGCAAAGCATTTCCTCTGTTATCTGCGTTTTTGCCGATAAATCAGCCACAACATGTTTGTCCAATATTTGAAAAGGCGGTTTATTCAAATCCTGCGCAAGTTTTTCTCTTGCAAGGAACAAATGCTTTGCTCTTATTTTCTGTTCTTTCTTCATCCGCTTATATCCGGGCAACTTTGTATATCCGGGCGCATATTCTGTTTTGATATTAACTGCATTTTTCATCGCATTAGCTACATCTTTTGTCTTATGCGACTCGACAGACATTCGGTTAAGCTCTTTTTTTATTTCAAAAAGATAAGCTACATCCGAAAGTGCGTATTCAATTTGCTCATCCGGCAAAGGACGTATCAGCCAATTCGATTTTTGGTTCTTCTTTTTATTTGTATCTTCAGAATTATTCAGATTAAACATTGCCTCAAGAGCTGCCAAATTTCCGGACAACCCGAGAATTTCCTGTTCTACTGCTAAGTCGTAAACGTTAGTAAGCCGAATCGCATATTTTTTCCACAAAAGATTTGCATCCGATGAACACGCAAACCATAATTTTTCCAATTTAGGATTCTCAAACAAACGCTTCAGTGCATCTGCGGAAACAGCAAACGGATCTACAAGATAAAATTCTTTTTCATCAAAAATCTGCACAAGGCACAAATGTTCACCATAAATATGAAGATTAAATTCACCTTCAAAATCTACCGCAATTGAAGTTACGGCGCACTTTTCCCACTTATCAAGCAGTTCATCAAGTGCGTCATCTGAAGAAACCCAAGAATATGAAGTAAACTTTTTCATTAAAATCTGAACTCCTGCAAAACTTATCTATCTGTAAAAAGCCGTTTATCGATAAGTTTTACATCTGTATTGTAAGTCTTTCGCTTATACACATAAGTAACTTTCACGACTTCACCTACTTTTGAATTTTTCAAAACATTTACAAGGGAATTATAATCGGTAACTCTCACATCGTTAATTGCGGTAATTACTTCTCCGCCAATCATAACAACTCTGTTGCCGTACATAGCTTTTTGATTTCCTCCGCGAAGTCCGGCTTTATACGCTTCACCGTTCTGCGCTACTTGCATAATCATCAGCCCGGTATCTGTTCCCAAATTCAGCGCACGTGCCAAACGGCGGTTTACAGGTAAAAATGTAGCGTCAATCCAACCACGTTTAACATAACCGAATTCCACAAGCTGCGGCACTACTTCTTTCACCTTATCTACAGGAATTGCAAAACCGATACCTACACTTCCAGATGACGGACTTACAATCATTGTGTTTATACCGATAAGATTTCCGGATGAATCAAGCAACGGTCCGCCGGAGTTTCCCGGATTAATAGAAGCGTCGGTCTGAATAGTTCCTTCCATCAGTACGCCGTTTGAACTTTTAATATTTCTGTTTAATGCGGAAATTATTCCGGATGTCAAAGTGTGGTCGAAACCAAATGGATTTCCAATTGCATAAACAGATTGTCCGATTCTTAAATTTTCGGATATTCCCATTTTAATTGCTGTTAATGTTGCAGGCGGTTCATTAATTTTTATTACCGCAAGGTCATTTTCCGGATCCACACCGACAATAGTTGCCTCCCAATCGGCTTCATCCTGATTAAGCGTTACCGTAAGTCTGTCCGCTTTGCCGACAACGTGATAATTTGTCACAATATAACCGTTTTTCGCATCAATTATTACGCCAGAACCTTGTCCTTCACTTGTTTGCGGATAAATATCGAAAAAGTAGCTGACATATTCAGTTTTGTAGGAAGTTATATAAACAACGGCAGGACTTGCTTTTTCATACAGCTCGATAGTTTTTAATTCTCCTGCGGTCAAAGCCGATTCCGTTGACGTTACCGGAATAATATCCCTTGTTTCTATTTTTTCACTGCTGCTGTTTTCGTTTTTGGAAATTTTACTCGAAAACTTTTCTCCGTTAATAAAATACAGCAGACAAAATCCGACTAAAAGTGAAACAGAAAATACAACTAATAATCTAAAATTCTTCATTATTAAATCCTTTGCTCGGCATATTACCTGATTTGATGTTCTTTCTCAAGCAGCCGTAAATTAGCATTATTAAAATCTATTGAAAACAATATTTTTTGGTGTTATAAATCCGCTTTAATTACAGTGCGTCGGAGGAATATATGGATTACAAAAGTATTCGTAAAGAAATGGATATAGTGCTGGAACGATTGGTCGATACAAAGCCGGGCAATCCGTTGACAGATCACATAAATAAATATCCGCTGCCCTCCAGTGAAGTAATAATTTCAATTCTCTGGGATATTTTTGATATTGTGTTTCCCGGATATTACACAACAAAAGAAATAAATGACCTGAATCTTAAAAATTTTATAAACAGCAAAATTAATTCGATATACGAAAAACTGACTGCCGAAATTCGCAAGACTATAATATTGGACAGACAGTTTAAAAACAAACACTGCGAACAGTGCAGCGACCAATGCATAAATAAAAATGATGACAGAGCTGTAGAACTTACAATGATGCTTATAAACAAACTGGAAAGTATTCGTGAAATGGTTGCAAAAGATGTTATTGCTGCATACGCAGGCGACCCAGCAGCGCAGGATTACAGTGAAGTAATTTTGAGTTATCCGTCTATATTTGCAGTCACTGTTCATCGCGTGGCGCATATTTTGTACCGCGCCGGAGTTCATTATATCCCGAGAATGATGTCCGAGTATTCTCACATGAGAACCGGAATAGACATTCATCCCGGCGCGACAATCGGCGAAAACTTCTTTATAGATCATGGAACAGGCGTTGTAATCGGTGAAACATGCGAAATAGGCAACAACGTAAAACTCTATCAGGGCGTAACGCTCGGTGCATTGAGTTTCCCTCGTGATGAACAAGGTTCTATTATAAAAGGTAAAAAACGACATCCGAAAATTGAAGACAACGTAACAATTTATGCCGGAGCAACAATACTCGGCGGTGATACGGTAATCGGAGCAGGTTCTACTATAGGCGGAAACTGCTGGATTATTTCATCATTGCCGCCGAATTCCCGTGTTTCTGTAGATTTTTCACAATGGAATTCGGTATCCCAACGCAAAAAAAATTAATCATGACAAGTATTTGGGAAAAACAGTTTCAGGCAGAATATTCGGTTAATTATTTTTACAAAAACAATGATTTGCTTCACTTCATTCCGGAACTGCGCAATGCTATTTTGACACATAAATTTTCCGGTGCCGAAAAAAGGCAAGCTGTATTATTCTGTTCGGAACATTTTTTGCATCAGCAATTTAAAGTAAATCAGTATCTTAATTTTTCTTCCGATGACAGAAAAAAGTTGCGCAGAATTTACAATCGCTTGTTTAATGAATTGGAAATTTTACCTTCAACGACACATGAAGAAGCAGAAAGTTTACTTTTAAAAATTGAGAAACAGCATTATCATAGACTGCGACTTTTCTTAAAACACGCAAACCCATTTTATCAGCTGACTTGTGAAAATGCAGAACAACGTATAACGCCTGTCGTTTGTGAAGAATATTCGGCAAAATTTCAGCTGAAACTTTTCCGCCTGCAAAATTGTACGATTGATGAGATTTCACCGTTGCTTGACATTGGCTGCGGTAAACATGCATTTCTAGTAAAATATTTGAGAAAACTTGGAGCTGCAGCTTACGGATTTGATAGAACGCAGGAAAACCGGCAGTTTCTGCGTAAATCGAATTGGTTTGATTTCAAATATGGCACACAACGTTGGCAAATTATAATCAGTAATCTTTCATTTTCATCACATTTCAAAGCCGCTTTGTGCAGAAAAGACGGAACAGAAAAGATTTTTTCGGGAACTTACATGAATATTTTGGAATCATTGAAAATCGGTGGGCGTTGGCTGTACGCACCGTCTCTGCCGGAAGTAGAAATCGCTCTTCCCCATGATAAGTTTGAAATCGAAACATTTCCTGTCAACGGTAAAGATAATATGACTTCAATCAAAAGAATTAAGAACTGAATACGTTCTGCCTAATGGTTAGATTACATTACATGTCATTCCCGTGCGATAACATGGGAATCTGTTGGTTTGGTGGAATGGAACCTTACGGTTCGTAAGAGACATTTTGCAGCCGTTGGCTGCATCAAGTGCCACTTTACTTCAAAGTGCGTCAGGCTTGCGCTAGTTCAAATGGCTAATTGCCGATTTCATCGGCGAGGTAATGCAAATTTGATTAAAGTGCCAAAACCTTGCGGTTGACAAGAGGCAATTTGCAGCCGTTGGCTGCGTCAAGTGCCACTTTGTTTAAAGTGCGTTGGGCTTGCGCTTGGCAAAGGTACACTGCCTTACGGCGTAAAGTGCAACGGTACTTTAAATTGCGTTGCCTGACGGTTGGCAAAGACACACTGCCGAACAAGCCGGCGAGGTAATGCAACTTTGTTTAAAGTTTTGAACATTGGTTGTTCAATCTGCATTTTGCCGTGCAAGCCGGCAGTTAAAAATTTATTGTTGTTCAAAACGTGGTAAAGTTAGGAAAGGGAAAACAGCTCTTTCAGCATGCCGCAGTTTTCCCTTTCCTATGACCTATCCCTTTCTTGGCAAGCTAATGTTTTTGTTTAAAGCATACTGCCGAACAAGTCGGCGACGTAACTAAACTTAGGTTTAAAGTGCCTAAGCCTTGCGGTTGAATTAAAACATACTGCCGACAAGTCGGCGATAAAGTTGAACTTTAAGGCAAAGTGCCACGCCTGACGGTTGTTCAAAACGCAATTTGCCGATTTCATCGGCGAGGCAATGCAACTTAGGTTAAGGTTTTTGACATTGGTTGTTCAAATGACAATTTGCCGTGCAAGCCGGCAGCGAAGTTTCGTTTTTAGTTTAAAATGGGGTAATGAGTTAGAAACTTTTCTTTTTTTTCGCAATCAAAAAAAAGTTTCTATAACTTCAAAAGAAAAAAACATGCTCCTTGCGGTAGTTCATGACATTATTTGCAGGCAAGCTGCACAAGGTACAACGGTTCCTGAGCAACGATGAGTTTGCGAAGCAAACGAATCACAAACCACCCGTCAAACGGGTGGTTTGCGCTTAGCCTATAAGGCTAGGTTCTCAAG
>JBNMHA010000067.1:0-12012 GCA_050872545.1 Spirochaetales bacterium
GACATGTAATGTAACCGCAAGGTTTAGGCACTTTAAAGTTAAAGTTTAGTTACGCCGTCTGCCGTTGGCAGACAAAATTGTTTTGAACAACCGTCAGGCAACGGCGCAAAATGCCTCTTGTCAACCGTAAGGGTTTTATTTAACCAAAGCAACAGATTCCCGTGTCGTCGCACGGGAATGACATGTAATGTAACCGCAAGATTTAGGCACTTTAAAGTAAAGTTTAGTTACGCCGTCTGCCGTTGGCAGACAAAATTGTTTTGAACAACCGTCAGGCAACGCAATTTAAAGTACTGTTGCACTTTGTGCCGTAAGGCAGTGTGTCTTTGCTAACCGCAAGGTTTTGTTTTACATCACTAAAGCAACCGCTGCGGTATCATATTTGCTTTATATTACGCTACAAACAAAAATAGTATGGAGCAAAGAATGTCAAAATATCTGCAAACCTTTTTATTCTGTCTGTTACTAATCTGCGGAATATCATGTACTGTAAAAACCGGTGATTCCGATTCATCGAACGCAGCCGAAAACCGTGCCGCAATTACTGTTATTATAGAGCCAAATCCAGACATAAATGCACAAAAATACAAGGTCGGAATAAAAAAGATCGACGGAACAGAAGTTACTTCACGTGAAGCCGTAAGCACAAGTTATACATTTGTTGTCAATTCCGGCAGCTACACATTTTACGCAATTGCTTACGATACCGACGGCAGCATTATAGGAAAAGCTGTAAAGGAAACATCTGTATCGGATGGTGATAAAATTTCGCTTCCGATATTGCCGGTAACAATGTCTGCAATATTTCGCGTGTCTTCTGCTACAGTGATTCCGTCATGCATAACACAAGTAAAAATCAGCATTGACAACGCTGAAAGCGACACGATTCCTTACACAAAAGACGAGCCAATTATCTTTGACAAAGTAACAAAAGAAGGCACTTACAGTTTTAATATTTCGTTCTTAGGCAATGACGGAACTGCATACTTTGAAGATTCGCAATCTGTTTATATTACCGAAAAAAACGCCGAAAGGACTATCACACCGGAACAAATAAAAGTCACTCCGCTGTCATTCAATTTTGATTCGGGCAGCACCGTTTCTCCAAATGATGAAATAACAATCTCATGCGAAACAGAAAATGTGCAGATTTACTATACAACCGACAATTCAGAACCGTCATTATCATCAACATTATATTCTGTCGGACTGACATTTGCCGAAAAAAGTTCGCCTGTAACAATAAAAGCAATAGGATTTGCTGATAAACTTGAAAATTCCAAAATCCAAACTGCAACATTCACAATAAACAGCAGTCAAATCAGTGCACCTGTAATTTCACCCAAAAGTTGTATTTTCAGCTCATCGCAGACAATTACAATCACGAACGCAGATGCAGACTGCGAAATCTACTACACAACAAATTCCGAAGAACCGACACGAGAAAGCACAAAATATACGGAACCATTCACAATTTACAATACTACTGTTGTAAAAGCAATTACCTACCGTAACTCGGCACATTCTTCTGTAATAAGCGAAACATTCACGCTGCAAACAGGGAAACTGCCCGCAGTGCAAATCAGCGAAAATAACTCAACCGTTACGCTTACATGCAGCGACAGCAGCGCAAATATTTATTACACAACCGATGACAGTGAACCGGACGAATCGAACACAAAATATTCTGCTCCGTTTACAATAGATTACAGCAGAAAGGATATTGTCGTAAAAGCGAAAGCTTTCAGAAAAGACCGGACTGCCTCCGATGTTTCGGAAGAAGCATTTATTTGTTCCGGTTCAACGGCAGCTCCGGTAATTACAATTTCACCTGAAAGCGGCAGCATTGCATCATCAAAAACTTTTTCAATTACAATCAACAGTGATGCTCTACTTACAAGCGCAAAAGCCACAATTAACGGCACATCTCACACTTTGCTGCGCGGTAAAAATGAATTCAGAGTATCGGACTTTGCATCGCTTGAAGGTGCCTTAGTAACAATAAAGGCTGAAGCAGAAAGCAGATCCGGCAGCGATAGTGCAATAGCAAGTCTGTCGATTGCAGATCCAAAGCTTACTGGGAAATTTAACGAATTAAGAATTTATCAAGTAATGGTAGAAAGTTTCCAAAGCGGCAATTCACTTGGTTTTCATCAGGGATACGGTCCAAGCAAGCACGACGGCGACATTCAAGGAATCATTAATGCATTAGATTACATAAAAGGTCTGGGAATGAATGCGTTGTGGTTGACTCCGGTATTTAATACAAATGCAAATACCAAACTTGCGGCAACCGGTTATTATGCTTATGATTATTTCAGTATTGACCCACATTTCGGAACTATAGAAGATTTCAAGAACCTTGTAGAAGAATGTCATAAACGAAATATGTATATAATTCTTGACGGCGTTTTCGGGCATTGGAGTGATTTAGACTGCAAACCTTCTCCGTCCGGAATTACTCCGCAAAGAAGTCACGGACAATATGACGGATGCGATTATCCGGGAACAAATAATTGCACACTCGAATTCTTTAAAGAAGTTGCGACATACTGGATTAAGAATTACAAAATTGACGGCTGGCGGCTTGACCAATGCTATCAAACCGGATTGGGCAACAACTACGAAGGTGACGGCAGTTATACAAACGGTCATAATTATTGGTATGAAATTCGTACTGCTGTAGAAGAAGCCGCAGCTGCTAATGGAACACCGGGAACAGACTGGGGAAGTTTGGGCTATATGGTCGGAGAACACTGGAACGGTGACGATTCTAATCCGCCGGCAATTCAAAGGCTTTCTGTAAATCCGGGAAATGCTTCCGGTTATGGACTGCGTTCCTGTTTTGATTTTCCGTCACGCTACAAACTTGTACAAATGTTTGCAATGGAAGAATCTAAAAAAATTTCCGGATTGTCACTTTCAAATCTTGATTACGTAATGAAAAATGCGTCGGCAAAAGGTTATTATCATCCAAGCAATGATGAAAAAGCAAATGGTTATCTACCGAATTTATTTATTACAAATCATGATTTAGTACGTTTAGGTGATTTAATTAACTGGAAGTACAACGATAATTACTGGAAACGCCATAAGGCTGCACTTTCAACATTAGCAGCTTACACAGGGCCAATCACTATTTACTATGGTGATGAATACGGAGACAAAAGCAATACGACAATAAGCTCCGACAACATTGCCAGAACTTCAGGTAAAATTTCCGGTTTCACGCAGGATGAGCAAGATTTGCATGATTACGTAGCCAAACTTATGACTATAAGAAATGAAAATGAAGCTCTATGGAATGGAACATACAGAAAATTGTCTTCATCCGACACATTTTTTGCAGCCGAAAAATCTACAAGCGAGCAGACTGTAATCTACCTTGTAAATTATTCCGGTTCAGCGACAAATTACAATGTAGGAAGCAGCGGAACTGACTTAATGACAGGCGAAAAAACATCGGCAAATATCAAAATTTCACCTTTGTCTGCAATGTTTATTTTGAAAGATTAAAACTGCCAAAATATGCCGAAATACATTTTCACATTTCGGCATATTTTTTTATTACCTCACCCCACTTTATACAGCAAACCACAAATATTCAATTCACATTAAATTCTTAGATTAAAATATTGACAAAAGAGCCGCCTTATAATAATAGTTAGTTAGCATTAACTAACTATTAGATTGACATGGCAATTCTGTTTCCATCGTTCAAGCAGATTTTAAAGGAAATTTTATCTCTTTTAGTTAGTTAATGCTAACTAAAAAGGAGTCTTATAATGCTGGAAAGTTTACTTGCTTATCACTGCGGACCTGCACTTGCCGGTATAAAACCCGCTAATATTGCAGCCTGTCATAAATCGCGTATTCCAAATTTGCATAATAGAATTATGGAATTAAATAAAGAACTAAACAAAACAAATATTTACATAGAAATTTTATGCGAGTGCAATGTCTCTGCACTTGTAATTGTTTATCGCAGAAATGTATTGGAAAAACATCTGCAAAACAGAGAAGTGAAAAAATTTTTAACTGATTACGGCTATCCCGAAAATATGCAGACAAAAGAATATCTGAATTTCCTGCGCAACCGCTTTAAAGGAAACGGCTTTCCGCATGAAGTGGGAGTTTTTCTTGGGTATCCTCTGCACGATATTTACGGATTTATAAATCACCGTGACGACGGTTGCCTGCTTACCGGTGACTGGAAAGTTTATAAAGATGCTGAAAATACAAAGAAACTGTTTATGCGGTACAAAGCTTGTAAAAAAGCCATTTTAAAAAGGGTAACAAACGGCGCAACGCTTGCCCAAATTTTCTGCGCTGCGTAATTTTTTTAAGGACTTAAATTATCAAAAGGTAATTTTTAATAAAAATAATAAGGAGATTAACATGAGCAAAACTGCAATTATTTACTGGAGCGGAACAGGCAATACAGAAGCAATGGCTGCCGCTGTACTTGAAGGAGCAAAAACTCAAAATACCGATACACAATCTTTTACTGTATCGCAAATCTCGGCAGATGAAGCCGCCGGTTATGACACATTGATTTTAGGATGTCCTGCAATGGGAGCCGAAGTACTTGAAGAAGCAGAGTTTGAACCTTTTTTCACGGAACTCGAAGGAAAACTTTCCGGAAAAAATGTTGCACTGTTCGGTTCATACGGCTGGGGCGACGGAGAATGGATGCGCAGCTGGGAACAGAGAACTGCCGATGCCGGAGCTGTTCTTGTCAATGGTGAAGGTTTGATAATTCATGAAACACCGGACGATGACGGACTTGCAAAATGCCGAGAGCTGGGAGCTGCCGCCGCAAAATTGTAAAATAAATCAAAATATAGCTTTGCCTCCCGGAAGATTTTGAAATATTTGATTTGCACGAATCGTATAAGCAAAAAATTATTTCAAACTAGGAGTCAAAGCTTATGAAAAGATTTTCAATCTTTTGTATTATCATGATTATGGCAGCGGCAGCTTACGCCGACAAACCGATTTCGCCGGCACAACTTCCGCAAAACATTCAAAACTTTATTAAACAGAATTTTCCCAATGCTACAATCGTTTCAGCCGAAACCGATAAGCAAAAAGAATTTGATGTTCATTTAAGCGACGGAACAGAAATTGATTTTGTCGGAAACGGTCGTTGGGAAAGCATTAAAAATTACAGCGGACTTTCAGATTCGCTTGTTCCGAACAAAGCAGCAAAATATATCAAAACATCTTACCCAAATATTAAAATCATTGAAATTGAAGCAGAAGGGAGCAATTGGGAAATAAAGCTACAGAACAATCGTGAACTGCTTTTCTCTTATGACGGAAACTTTCTGAGAGAAAAATTTGATGATTAAAAGAACAAAAAATTAGTTGTCATTACCGTTTTGTAATGCGGCAATTTAAATAACTGGGCTGTTCGGTTACCGAAGCAGCCTTTTTTATTGCAAAAGCAAATAAAAAAAACAGGCTCAAGCATTAAAGCCAAGCCTGTTTCTTACTTATCACACAAACTGCATTTAATTACAGTTTCATTCTGACAGACATTTCCAGAGTTTCATTATTTTCTTCATCAACTTTTATATCAAAATTCGGCTGCAGCTGATATTTTTGCTGTAGTTTTAAGTTGTACCGCTTTATTACCGACTGATATAAAGTTTCGTTATTAGAATATTTATGAATGCCGTAAAGCGTGAATGCCAGTGCGAACAACGTAGACACCACGAATATTCCGGTAAGAACGATACTGATTAACCCCGGCAAAAAAACGTATGTGTATTCACTGTTGAAATAATCCAACCAAGTATTGTACCCTTTTTCACTCCAAGCACTGTTTGCCTGACTGATAATAAACACAAGCGACGGAATCATAAAACAAACGCTTAATCCACCCAAAATTCCTACAGTCGAAAAACCTGTAACTTTTGCCTGATGAAGTTTCTTTCTGTTTTCTGCAAGTGACGGATCATCAACAATAGCCTCAAATTCTTTTTCAGTAATTGCAGTAGAACCTTTATAAAAGTAGAACTTTTTTGCAGGTGAATCAAAACGCGCATCAAAAGTCGATGTGGTCTTCATGGAAAGTAATTCATCTTCAAGATTCACTTCCTTTTGGCTCTCGGAATTTTCATCCGGTACTTGCAATACTTGCACCTCATTTGCGAAAAGTACGCCGCCGAAAGCAAGCAAAATAAAAATTAAAAATGGTTTCAATCTCATTTTTTTATCCAAATCAGTAGTTTCTGTATTCTCCGCGATCCATTTTGTCCGGATCCCAAGGATTGCGCTTATCAGACCAATCTACTCCAAGCAGTATTGCAATATGAGTTGTAGCCGCTCTTAAACGATTAGAAAAAGTCGTAGGATTCAACGTCATAAGACCTTTTCCGTTAAGAAGCGAATCCGAACGTATCACAAGAAGAAATACTGTATAAATATAAAAGCCTTTTGCTTCTTCGTCATATATAAAATAAGTAATAGTTTTATATTCATCTGAATAACAAACAAAAGGAATAGGCGTTTTGCATGTATTTACCAATACAAAATTATTTCTTTCATTATATAAATCAGACTGAAAAGACAGCAGACCGAATTTATTGTCTTTTTGGCGGAAATAACCTGTAATGTGCGGCAGAATCTCGGTCATAGGCTGCTGATCTTTTATTTTCACCCATTTCTTTGTTGTAGGATAAGCATTAACAACCAAAGTTTTTACTTCATCGGCTCTTCTTGAATAATACTGCATTCCGGTAAGTTTATTCGCATCATTGATTGTGTTGTAAAAAGTCATTTTTGTTTCTTCATTAAGTTCATAAGGCAAAAAAGCTTTTTCGTCGGTAATCATCTGGTAATCTTTATAATTAACCGGTGCGTAAGATGTTGACGGAACCGGCAAATCCAAATCCGTAGCTTCTTCATGTTGGTTGTATTTTATATACATTCTTGTAATGATTTCGCCGGATTTTACTCTGTCAATTTGCTGCTCTGTCATAAACATATTCACATTCAATTCTTCCGCAAATGCGAAGATTCCGACAAACAATAAACCGATAAACATCGCTGTTTTCTTCATTTGTACACATCCTGATTATTTAAGTATCGTGCCTATATAGCATTTACAAGTATTTATTACCAGACTATTAACGCATTTCCGCAAAAGAAAATTTCTGATATGTACGTAAAAACTGCAACGACAAAGAACATATTGTCGCTTTTAATGAACTGTAATCTTCACGGTATAGATTTTGCTCTACTCTCCGGAAAATATAATTCATGGGGGTTATTATGATAAATAAAGTTAAAATCATTTCGATTATGCTTTTTCTGGCAAGTTTTCTGATTTTGTCCTGCGATAACTCATGCAGCGCAGAAGAAACTCCGAAAAGCGAAAAAGTTACACTTACAAGTATAGATGTAACTTCCTATCCTACAAAAAGACTTTACATTACCGGAGAAGTTTTCGATCCGACAGGAATGACTGTAAAAGCAAACTATTCCGACGGTTCCTCAAAAGAACTGAAAAGCGGCGAATATGTTTGTTCTCCATCCGCAAAACTTACCGAAAACAACACGAAAATTACCGTTTCATATACCGACAGCGGAATAAAGAAAGAAACTGAAATTCCAATTCAAATAGGTTATGCCATTGAAATCAAAGAATCAGTAAACGGAACCGTAAAATGCAATGCTGACCGAGCTGTTTCAAAATCTGCCGTAACATTGACAGCCACACCGGCAAGCGATGAATACGAATTGGAAAATCTACTGTATATGTATACCGAAAGCAGCGGTGAAGAAGTTGTCCGCAATCTCGGAATATCAGCCGACAAAACAGAATATAAGTTTGATATGCCAAACTACAATATTATAGTAAAAGCTACATTCAAACTGAAAAGCGATATTTCAACATATTCCGTTACGCTTAATAAAATAGGTGCAAAAGGCAACATAAAAGTTACGTTGTCATACGATGATGAAACTTTCACCGACAGTGACTTAGAAAAAATTCCTGCCGGCAAAGAAATCAAAATATCTGCAAAGCCTGATGCCGGCTACAATTTGCCGGAACTTCCGAAAGTTTCATACACAAATGAGGCTGGTGAACAAAATGTTCAAGTAACAACTGTAGATTTGCAAACCGGAGATTTTTCATTCATCATGCCGGCAGCAAATGTAGTGCTTAAAGTAACTGTAAGAAAATTTGGAACTCAGAAATTATCTGTCATAATCAGCGGAAAAGGAACAGCTGAATTGTATGTAAACGGTCAGATTATACCGTCAGAAACTTATCTGCCACCGGAAACAGAAGTCGCAATGATAATCACACCGGCAGACGGCTACGAACTTACTTCCGTAAAGCTTAACGGCGAATCACTGGAGGGAACAACATTTGAAACCGAAAATCGTGATTCTGTTCTGGAAGTGTCTTTTTCTGAAAAAACAGGCTACGAAATATTAACAGGAATTGTAGACTACGGAGAACTCAGATTCAGCCACACAAGAGCGCACGAGGGAACCACAGTTAAAATCACAGGCGTACCGGATAAAGGTTATGCGGCGATAGATAACTTAACTGTCGTTCAAAATGACGAAGCAAGAACTCCTGTTAATGCTGTTAAAATTAATGACAACGAGTACAGTTTTGTAATGCCAGAAAATAATGTTACCGTGTCTGCTGTTTTCCGAGGTCATTTAATTACAATAAATAAATCCGAAGGCGGAAAAATAACAGCTACGAAAAGTGCAAAAGCAGGAGAGAAAGTTACACTGGCAGCTGTCGGTGAAAACGAAGAAAAAGCTTTAGGTACAATTGTTATTAAAACGGGTAATAAAAACTTGGACAATAACAGAACCGACAAAGATAATGAAAGTGAAATCACATTTACAATGCCTGAAGATGATGTTGTAATTGACGCAGTTTTCGGGAAAAAGATTGAAGCCGGATACAGCATTACACCGGAAAAAGCAGGAATCGCAGAATTGTATCAGGGACAAACTTACATTACCCTCACAAATAAAATGTATTTTGCAGCCGGAACCGAAATTACAATAAAAACGACAGCAGGAAAAAT
The DNA here is from genome assembly GCA_050872545.1 of Spirochaetales bacterium. Classification (GTDB taxonomy): domain Bacteria; phylum Spirochaetota; class GWE2-31-10; order GWE2-31-10; family GWE2-31-10; genus RGIG8597. The sequence goes on from JBNMHA010000067.1 coordinate 9,069, forward strand.
CGGTGAAGAAATTTATGAAGTGGGAAATGTGAAAGTTGACAGCGTAAACGGTTCCGCAGGTGCCGTTGTTGCAACAGTTGTTGAAAATAAAGAGTATAAATTCACAGTTCCAGAGAAGAATATAAATATTGCAGTGGAATTCAGCGTGACAAATGCAAAACGTGTACATATTAACGATATTATCGGCGGAACCGTTGTTGCAGAAGTTGACGGAAAAACTGTAACCAGCAGCAGTGAAAGCTGGCTTGACGGTGATGCTTATGTAGTGGAGAACAAATCCGTTACCGTAAGGGCAAATCCTGATACCGGTTATGAAATCAAAACTCTTACTTATAACGGAACACCAATAAACAGCGGTGACAGTTTTATCATGCCACAGGATGAAGTAACAATTTCTGCTGCATTCCAAAAGAAATCATACACTTTGAACTTTGATACTCCGTCAAACGGAACTATTTCATTATCAAGCAGCTTTACTTACGATAATGTAAGCAAAAAATTATCTGCTGCCGGAATTATATATACAAGCGGCGCAAAAGTACCTTATGACGAAATTGTTTATTTGATTGCACAGCCGTCAAATAAAGACTACATAGAACAAATCAAAGTCACAAATGAAGCAGAAGGTGCTGACATTAAAATCGAAAGAAAAGATAAAATTACTTTTCCTTACCAATTTAAAATGCCGGCATCCGATACCGGTACAAGTGTTAAAGTTACTTTTGAATTCAGCGGAAGCGACGTAAACCTTTGGATTAACGGTACAGCAAAAAAGAGCTTTACATTAAACCCTACTCCGGATACAGCAACTTGGCCGACTTTGCTGAAAGAGTATTATATTGAATCAGAAAATGCTTCCGGTTATACTCAAATGGGTTATGAATTGAAAAAAGGCGATAAAGTACAGTTGAAAAAGAAAGACGGAACTGTTCTGAATCATTGGGAAGGTGCGCTTGGTTTCGATGAAACTAATCCAAACTATATTCCGGCTGAAAGTGCTTACATCGCAGAAGAAGACGGCATTTACAAGATGTATTATAAAATTTGGAAAGAATCCGACGGTTCTGAAGGATATTCTCAATGGATACAAATTCCGAGAACAGCAGAGCTGACAGCAGCCGATTATTACTTATGCGTAAACGGTAAGAACACAAAAACTTTTTTAGTAAGTGCAACTATTGACAGAGAGTTGTTCCCTACTCTGAAAAAAGAATTCTATCTTAAAGGTGTGAGTCTGCAGCAGGGAGACAAAATTACAATTGATACTAACGCATCGACACTGCCGCAAGATGGAATTCTTCACTGGGAGCCGGCTAATAAAGTAGGCGCAGTAGACAGCGAACCGTTTAAAGTTCCAAGCAGCAAGAAGTACGACTTCTACTTTAAGATTTGGGATGACGGCGGAACTTCAATTTGGGTTGAAGAAAGTAAGACAACAACTAATTAATTTTTTAAGGGGCTGCAAATGAAACGCAGCCTCTTTTTTTAACTAAAGCTTTGATATTTTGTTCATTTTCAGTAAAATATCATAAAACAACAATTCCAAAGGAGAATATTTTGAGTTTTATAGAAGAACGGGAGAAAATCGGAACGCAGGCGAGCATTGCAGGAATTGCGGTAAATACAGGTCTGTTTATTTTAAAATTTTTACTGGGAACAATGATGCGCAGTATGGCAGTAATAGCCGACGGTTTTAATAACTTATCAGATGTTGCCTCATCAATCGTTTCGCTGATAGGTTTCAGAGTTGCCGGGAAAAAACCGGATGCAAAACATCCTTTCGGATATGGACGAATCGAATACATTTCTGCACTGGTAGTTTCATTCTTAATTCTTACAACCGGACTATCGGTAATTAAAGATTCATTTTCAAGCATTTTTAAACCTACAGAACTCACCGTTACAACCATAGGCTTTATCGGACTGCTGATTTCCATTATTGCAAAAATAATTTTAGGGCTTTACACAAAAAGGTTGGGCAAAAAAATTAATTCAGTATCACTTATAGCTTCCGGAACAGACGCACTAAACGATGTTATTGTCACACTGGCGACTATTGTTTCAATAGTTGTCTTCCGCTTTTTCAAAGTAAATATCGATGGTTACATAGGTTGTATCGTTGCACTGTTTATCATAAAAGCCGGGATAGAAGTAGTTGTCGATGCATTGGGGCCACTTTTGGGTCAGCCGGCTGATAAAGAAATTGTCGATAAAATTGAAGAGTTGATTCTAGCCGGAAAAGGAATTGTCGGAGTTCATGACTTAGTTGTTCACAACTACGGACCGGGACGAGTTTTTGCTTCTGCTCATGCAGAAATTCCATCCGACTGCGATTTGCTGAAAATGCACGAGATTATAGACCAGATTGAAAACACGATTTACAATGAACTTAACATTGAAATTACAATTCATTTTGATCCAATCGATATTAACAACGAAAAACTTTCCGAAATGAAAGAAAAAATTGCAAAGATTGTAACTGATATTGATGAAAACCTGAAATTTCATGATTTCAGAATGGTTACAGGTCGTTTGCAAACAAATTTGATTTTCGACGTTGTGTATCCTTACGGCTGCAAACTGAAAGAAGAAGCGATTTTGCAGCAGCTAAGGGCAAAGATTGAAAAATTGTCTGCTGCTGACAACATAAAATATTTCGCAGTGGTAAAAATTGATTATCCAAAAACTTAAATAATCTTAATTTCGATTATTACTAAGACAAAAGTTTTTTATTATTGACTTAAGTGCATTTGCCAATTTCATCAGCGAAATAATGCAACTTGGGTTAAGGTTTTTGACATTTGTACTTCAATCTACATTTTGCCGTGCAAGCCGGCAGCAAAGTTTCGTTTTAAGTTAGAACGTGGTAAAAGTTAGGAAAGGGGAAACAGCTCTTTCAGCATGCCGCAGTTTCCCCTTTCCTATGACCTATCCCTTTCTTGGC
>JBNMHA010000068.1:0-11603 GCA_050872545.1 Spirochaetales bacterium
ACTTGTTACTGACGTGATAATATGCATTTTCCTTTAGCTGTCGTGGTTTTCGCATAAGCACCTCCACTAAGCTTTAATGCGTTTTGATGTCATTTTCAACTACAAGATTAAGAATACTTTACATATTTTTACATTTTTCCTTGTGAGAACGAAATTAGAAGCGTTCCAGAAGGTGGTATTTTTTGGAAATAAGGCTGGAAAATGCGTAATTTTTGCTGGTGTCAGACCCTTATTCGCTTTTGGAATTAATAGCGGCTTTCTGTTTTGTTAATAGTTAGGGACATGTCTTAATGCTGAAATGGAATATAGGTCTGACACCAAGTTACACGTAAGAATCCAAGTGACAGACCCTAATCCCAAACTAGTATACAGACCTGTCCCTTTGCGTATTTCCACATCTGACCGGCTTTACTTGTATTCCAAACTAGAATTAGGGTCTGTCCCTAATAAAAATTTTAACTTTACAATGCACCAAAATCAATTTATAACACACCAGTAAAATATAAAAATACAAAAGGTGTTCTCAATGAAAAAGGATTTCGGTGCTAAACCATATATTTACCCAATGCCGGTTTTGATTATAACAACTTACAATGATGATGAAACTGCAAATGCAATGAATGCAGCTTGGGGCGGAGTCTGTGACTACAAAAAAATCTCGATAATTATAGATAAAAGCCATAAAACTACAAAAAATATTCTGAAAAGGAAGGCATTTACCGTAAGCATTGCAGACGAACAGCATGTTACGGAAGCAGATTACTTTGGAATTTTTTCCGGAAATGAAATAACTGATAAGGTCAAAAAAGCCGGACTTCATTATGTAAAAAGCAAATCTGTTGACGCCCCATTAATCGAAGAATTTCCACTTACATTGGAATGTCGTCTAATAAGTTACGATGAACAAACAGAACGCATAATTGGTGAAGTTATAAATACTGTCATCGATGAATCTATTCTCACTGACGATAAAATTGATCTATCAAAATTCTCGCCAATTACATACGACTCAATGAATCATGACTATATTACATTAGGAAAGAAAGTTGGAAAAGCCTTCAGTGATGGGAAAAGATTACAGTAAATAGATAGTGTCAGATCTGTATTCTAAAATAGAATTGAGGTCTGACACTATGCAAGTTTCTTATCATCTTCTGGCTTCTATTCTCACTTATCATTATCGGGCTTGATCCAGAGTTCTCTTGCAAACATTCACAGGAATGACGTGTAACACAAGGGACAGCCCCTAATCCCAAACTAGTATACAGCCCTGTCCCTTTGCGTATTCCCACATCCGACCGATTTTACTTGTATTCCAAAATAGAATTAAGGTCTGTCCCTTGTAAAAAACGTTTACTCTTTCAAAATACAATGCAGCCCAAGCGCAGTCATTGACATTGCCAGCAGCTTAACCGCTTCCATCGTTTCAATCTTTCCGATTACTGCCATCACCAAAACAGCTACAGCCAATGCAAAAGCTACGCAGCGCAGAATAAGCATAATAAAATTCTTTGTTTTATTTTCAGGCTCAAAAGTTTCACTTATAAGCTCTTCCGTAGAAACTTCGAATACCTGCGCCAATTTCTGAATCGTTCGTACATCAGGCACTGAAATATTTCTTTCCCATTTAGAAACAGCCTTATCCGTAACACACATTTTTTCTGCCAATTCGGACTGCGTCATATTTTTTTCCTTTCGCAATTGTGCAATCTTCTCACCAATTTTTCTCATAAGAGAACCTCCTGTAAATATGAGCGCATTTTACCATTGACAGTCTTCAAAATAATACCGATTTTCAGTTGACTTCACTCTACTTTCGGTAGAGTCCAGCTGAAAATGCATTAAAACAGCTTTTCATCAACATCAAAAACATTTTTCCTCAAACTTCGCAGTGTTCCCGAATAAAAAGGTCTGTCATGTCCGGGAACAAAAATACCGTTAAACGGAAAAAACTTTGCCTTTGTTGCAATGTAATCCTTAGGAAACATCTGCATTTCGTTATTCATGCTGTCAGGTTCCTGCTGAAATACAACTCTGCTACTGAATGAATCGCCCGTAACAAGAAAATCGTGATGTTTTCGCTTAACCTTGTACGCCAGAGGAAAAACATAATGCCCCGGAGCCGGAATTATTTCAACCCATTCGGGAATATCTGGATTATCCTCATAAAACAAATAAGGCAAATCAAACATCTTATCATCCCAAAAAAATTCAAGACAATCCTGCAACGAATCATCATCATCTTCAGGATTCATATAACGCATTTTATAATTGCTGCTTGCCTCACGCAGAATATAAACAATTCGTCCGCCCTCGCGCATTCTTCTGGCAAGCCTGAAAAAGAACTCAAGTTCCGCCCGTGAAGTCACATACACGGCATTGGGAAATTTTCCAAGCAAACCTACATGATCGGGATGCATGTGAGTAAGAAAAACCAGCCGCACATCTTCAGGCAATATTCCGAATTTATTTTTCAATTCTTCAAGCGCACTTTCCTGATAATAAGGTGAGCCCAAATCGAACAATACTACGCCGTACTTTTCATCTTTTATTACAAAAAAGAACGTCTTTATCTTGCCAATGCTTCCATCTTTCTGCTTAAACAAAAAATCATTTACTATATATCCGCCAATCATACTTCTTCTTCCATATTCTCAATATTCATCTGCACAGTCACTGCAGAACGAAAACTGTTAATTTCAAGCCGATACAGCACACTAAAGCTTTTGTCTGCATGACAATTTTCCGCAAACCAGCCAGCATGTCCCCAGTACACTGCCGGAATCGGCTGGTTATCCTTTCCTGCAAATATAATTTTCAAATGTTCTTTGCTTTTCCCGACAACCGTATATGACAAAATTTTCAGCCCGGTTGTAAAAAGCAGCGGAACAGGATTTCCTTCTCCGAATGGTTCAAGCATCGCAAGTTGTCTGTAAATAAGTGCCGGATCAAGATAATTAACAGGAATCTGTGCATCCACCGCAATTTCGTCTGATTCATCAACAGCTGACTGCGCAAAACAAAACGCATTATTCACAAGAAAATCATTAAATGCACTAAGTTTTTCTATTTTCATCCTGAAACCGGCTGCATTTTGATGACCGCCGAACTCTTCAAGCAAATCATCTGCCTTTGAAAGAAAATCTACAAGGTGTACTTTAGTATCCGCACGAACCGAACCGGAAAGATACTCATCATCAGTAACACCTACAATCACCGGTCGCCCGGATAAATCAGAAAGTCTGGCAGCTGTAATTCCAAGCACTCCTCGACCAATATCTGGGCTATGAAAAAAATTCAAATAGCCGCCATACTCTGCCGCATTTTTATCAAGCTGCTGTTCAAACATCTGAACTCCGGCATCACCCTGAATCCTACGCTGTTCGTTCATAGAAATAATTTTTTCAAAATTCTCATTTATAAGCAGTCCGTAATCTTCATCAATAAAATATTCTGCAATTCTCGCATCGCCCATTCTCCCGGCTGAATTAAGGACAGGAGTTACACGCCAAGATAAATCTGTAGAATTAAGCAACTGAATATCAATATTTTGACGAGAAAACAACAATTGAAGTGCCGAATCAGGTGCAGTTTTCATCCGCTTTATTCCAAGCGAGACAATCAAACGATTGGCAAACTGATTCAACGGCATAATATCCGAAATTGTACCAAGTGCCGAGTACGGCAGGAAGCGCTCCAAAGTTTGATTCCATTCCGGTATATCTTCAACGATTTGGTTCAAATATACTTCTCTGACGTACAAACTTTTAAATTCCTCTGGCAAATCTTTTCGCCATCCGGGAAGCTTTTGCAGTGTAATAAGATGACCGACCTTCTCATCTTCCGGTGCTTTGTCTATCTCAATCAAATCGCAGAAAATCCATTCCCTGCCATCAAAAATTACTCTGTCTACAGTTCCTGATTTGCCTGACATGTAATACAAATATCCCAAAATAAAATACAAGCTTACAACACACGCCGCCATATCATTTTCAGCCAAGCCATACTTATATTTAGGATTAATAATACACAATGCATCGGGAATATTTTCAAGCGGTTGATGATGATCGACAATAATCGTGTCAATTCCGCATTTTTTAAGTCGATTTATCTCATTACAATTCGTAATTCCGCAGTCTACAGTAATAAGCAAATCATAATTGCAGATAAAGCTTTCAACCTTTTCCATCGTCAAACCATACGGCTCACTGCCTATCGGAAGCTGCCAAGTAATATCAGCTCCATGTTCAAATAAGAAGCGATACAAAATATGAACAGATGTAACGCCGTCAACATCTCTGTCACCAAACAAAATTATTTTTTCCTTATTGCTGATTGCTTCATTAATTCGTTTATATGCACATTTTAAATCAGGAAATAAAAAGGGAGACGGGAGCATTCCGGGTGTAAGATGAAAAAAATTAAACATCTGCAAATCATCACGAATACCTCGTCGATAAAGTATTGATGATACAACAGGCGGAATTTTCAATGCTTCCCACCGTTTAACAAAATTCAAATCAATGTTTTCCTTTAATATTTTCATCATCACACTCTGCTTTATTTTTTATCAGTGTATACATTAAAATGAAGCTAAAGTACATTTTTTTCACTGTAAAAACAAATACATTTCAGTTAGGAATCAGAATTTTCATTGGGGACAGACCCTGATACCATTTTAGAATATAGGTCTGACACCAAGTTCTGCGCAAGCTCCACAGGGACAGACCCAAATCCCAAAACGGCATACAGGTCTGTCCCTTAGTTTATTTCAGTATCTATGGTTTGTTTGTATTCCAAATTGGAATCAGGGTCTGTCCCTTAGTAAAAAAGTTAAAATGTCACAATAATTTTTGTTCCGTTTCCCGGAGAACTTATAAGCTGAATCGAAGCATTGTGCAGTGCTACAATGTGCTTTACTATTGCCAAACCAAGTCCTGTTCCGCCGTTTTGTCTGGAACGGCTTTTGTCCACACGGTAAAAACGCTCAAAAACGCGTTTCTGATGTTCTGCCGGAATTCCTATTCCCGTATCCGATACAATCAATCTTTTTTTGTCATTAACATTTTCCGCATAAACATCAACACGACCGTTTTTATTATTATAGCGGATGGCATTATCGCAAAGGTTATAAACAAGCTCGGTAATCATCTCACGATTTGCATTTATTTCCACATCATTGTCAGACTTTTCAAAAGTTATCAAAACATCATTCTTTTGCGCATTCACTTTCAGCATATCAACACATTTTGAGATAACATCGCACAGATTAAAAGTTTCAAATCCGACCTTTTCATCCAAGCTGTCAAGTTCCGAAAGCTTTATTATATCGTTAATCAATGCCAAAAGCCTTTGAGAATTATGCCGTATTTCTCGTGAGAAATGAATTATTTCCCCCTCATTGCACAAACCGTTTTCTATTAATTCCGCATATCCTGAAATTGCAGTAAGAGGAGTCTTCAATTCATGCGAAACATTAGCGGTAAAATCCTGACGCATCTTTGCACTCTGCAAAATATTTTCATGCTGCATTCTTATTGTATTGATAAACGGAACAAGTTCAGCATAAACCGGCTCAATGCAGCCAACATCGTCAATATACTTTGTAAGATTGATAATCGGACGAATCAACCGTGCAGTCATAATGCGCGCACACAAGGCAATCACAGCTGCCATAATGATAAAAATCACAATCATCATCGGTACCGCACTGCCTATTATCCCAAAAACGCTTGCTGCATCATGCGCTGTACGCAGCACAGTTCCATCGCCCAGATTTACAGCATAATAAAAAGTATTGCGGTTAAGTGTGCGCGAACGTCTTACGCTCTGTCCACAGCCGTTTTTAAATGCCTCTTCAATTTCAGGACGGTAAGCATGATTATCCATTTTCCCAATATTCGCATTATTATCAAACAGAACTCTACCATTTGAATCTACCTTTGTAATTCTTAATTCCTTGAAATTAGCAAGCTTTGCCTCTTCAATGTCTTTAATCATAAGCGTATTTATGCGTAAATCTTCAAAAACCTGCTTTTCGGAAAAATCATAAAATAAAACCGACATTACTAAAATTACAGCTGCAATTACAAACACAGTAAAAAATGTCAGCTGCACATTAATGCGTTTTCTCATGTAAACAGCCATAATCTACTCCATTACATAACCGACATTTCTTACCGTCTTGATTCTCTCGCCACTTTTTTTAAGTTTCTGGCGCAGTGTTTTAATGTGCATATCTACAGTGCGCGACTCAAGCTCAAAGTCTACTCCCCACACCGTGTGCATTATATTATCACGTGTCATTACAATTCCAGTATTTATCATAAGAAACTTCAGAAGCTCAAACTCCTTATATGTCAGCTCGACCTGTTCACCGTCGGCAAAAACCGTGTGCCTTTCATCATTAAGCACAATATTTCCAAGTTCAATTATTTTTTCCTGCGGACTGTCCGGCATTGAACGGCGCAACAAAGCTTTTACACGCGTCATAAGCTCAATAACCGAAAAGGGCTTTTTAATATAATCATCGGCTCCCAGCTCCAAACCGCGCACCATGTCAAGTTCCGTCGTTTTGGCAGTTACCATTATAATAGGAAGTTTTTTTGTCTTAGGATCGGAGCGAAGTTTCTCCACTATTTCGTAACCGTCTTTGTCCGGCAGCATTACATCAACAACCGCCAAATCAGGCAACTTTTCACCAAGCTTTTTGAAAAAAGACTGAGTATCAGCAAAATCGCATATAATATGACCGTTATTTTTCAGTGCGAATTTTTCAATCTCACGAATATTATCATCATCTTCTACAATATAAATTAATGCCATGACATTCTCCTTAGGTTATTAATCTGTGTAACACTCGGAACAAAACCTGACAACAAGAAGTTTTTATCGGTGCCAGACCTGTATTCTATTTTAGTATTATGGTCTGTCCCCATTCTTATTGCCAACAATATAACATTCTTCTTTGCTGTATCAATTAGTTTACTGCGTATACGTAAAATCAAACCGTAGCCTTTTGTTAAATCTGTGTAAAATAAGCAATAACAAAAAATCATCATAAAAACCGCTTAACTTAAATTTAACCTAAATTTTACAAACGCAGCGTTGTAGTCTTTACACAACAGTTTTAACTTACGCCACGAAATCACAACCTGAATACTTGATTTCACAAAAATCTTTATTACTTAACAGGAGTAAAACATGAAAGCCAGAAAATTTTTAACAATCTTATTAGTCGCAGTGCTTGCACTAACAACCGTATCAACAGCGACAGCACGCAAAAAAAACACTTGGAAACCGAAATCCGAAATAAACGTAATGTCCCGTGAAGAAGGTTCCGGAACAAGAGGCGCGTTTGTGGAACTTACAGGTGTTGAACAAAAAAACGAGAAAGGTCAGAAAGTCGATATGACTACAGAAGAAGCCGGAATTACGAACAACACATCGGTAATGATTACAGGCGTAAACACAAATACTTACGCAATCGGATATATCTCACTCGGTTCGCTGAATGATTCAGTAAAAGCGTTAAATATCGAAAATGTTCCGGCAACATCACAAAATGTAAAAAACGGAACATACAAACTTTCACGCCCTTTTAACATTGCAGTAAAAGAAAATATCAGCTTTGCAGCACAAGACTTTATTAACTTCATAATGAGTGCGCAGGGACAGGCTATCATAGAAAAAAATAATTACATCGCAGTAAGTCAGGGACAAACATTTACATCAAATATGCCGGCAGGAAAAATAGTAATAGCCGGTTCTTCATCAGTTTCTCCGGTAATGGAAAAATTGAAAGAAGCGTATCAGGAAATAAATGTAAATGTGCAGATTGACATACAAACAAATGACAGTTCTACAGGAATTTCAGTGGCAGCAGAAGGTATATGCGATATTGGAATGGCATCAAGAAACCTTAAAGCTTCCGAACTGGAAAAAGGTCTGTCCCCATTAACAATAGCACTCGACGGAATTGCAGTGATTGTAAACAACGTCAATCCTTTAAATAATTTAAGCATTGAAGATGTCAGAAAAATCTACACCGGTGAAATCTTATATTGGAAGGATTTAAAATGAAACAAGATAAGCTCCTTAGGGAAAATGAAAGCAGTTGTGCTCTCTATTCAGCGCAGGAGCTTACTTGCTGCGGGAAAAACTCCTCTTCTCGCAGCAAGTTTTTATCCAAAGCTGAAATTAAAGAAAAAGCAGCACAAATATTTTTTCTGGCAGCTGCATGTATTTCGATACTGGCAGTAGCATTAATATGTATTTTTTTGTTTGCAAACGGACTTCCTGCAATGAAGGAAATAGGAATAACCGATTTTCTTTTCGGTAAAAAGTGGAAGCCGGGAATAGGCGTTTACGGAATATTTCCAATGATACTCGGAAGCATTTACGTTACTGCCGGTGCGATAATTACCGGCGTGCCTGCCGGACTTCTTACAGCTGTTTTCTTAGTGAAATTCTGCCCTAAAAAATTATACAAAATACTCAAACCGACAATCGACCTAATGGCTGGCATTCCGTCTGTAGTTTACGGTTTCTGGGGAATGGTAGTGCTTGTACCGTTTGTCAGAGATGTTTTCGGTGGCAACGGAAGCAGCATACTTACCGCATCGATTCTGTTGGGAATAATGATTTTGCCTACAATCATAAGCGTGTGCGAATCATCGATAAGAGCTGTTCCGCAAAGTTACTACGAGGGCGCATTGGCATTAGGCGCAACAAAAGAACAAAGCACATTTTTTGTTGTACTGCCGGCTGCAAAATCCGGAATAACTGCCGGAATAATACTCGGAGTAGGCAGGGCAATCGGTGAAACTATGGCGGTAATAATGGTAGCCGGCAATCAAGCCAGAATGCCAAACGGCATACTGAAAGGTATCAGAACATTAACCGCAAATATCGTCATAGAAATGGGATACGCTGCCGACCTACACCGAGAAGCATTAATCGCTACCGGAGTAGTTTTGTTCATCTTTATAATGATAATCAACTTATTGTTTTCCGTTATGAAATCAAAAAGGAATACACAATGAAAAAAAGCAATTTACTTTCAATAATTCTGCGTTTTCTTCTGTATGCAGCAGCATTTTTCACAGTTGCTGTAATAATTTTTATAATTGCTCATATACTTATAAAAGGACTTCCTCATATAAACAGGAGCCTTTTTGCTTGGGAATACACTTCGGAAAATGCATCTGTTGTACCTGCACTGCTGAATACTTTATGTATAACTTTGCTTGCTTTGCTGATAACAGTACCGTTCGGAATATTCGCTGCAATTTATCTTGTGGAATATGCTAAATCAAGCAATAAATTTGTGAAACTAATCAGAATTACAACAGAGACATTAACAGGTATTCCGTCTATCATTTACGGCTTGTTCGGAATGCTGTTCTTTGTAACATCGCTGAAATGGGGATACTCAATTATCGCCGGAACACTTACACTCTGCATTATGATTCTGCCGATAATCATCAGAACTACAGAAGAGGCACTTCTTGCCGTACCTAGTACATACAGTGAAGCTTCGTTTGGACTCGGAGCGGGAAAGCTGCGCACAATATTCAGAATTGTTCTGCCATGTGCGGTACCGGGAATTCTTTCCGGCGTAATACTTTCCACCGGGCGAATCGTCGGCGAAACAGCCGCACTGATTTACACCGCCGGAACTGTAGCAAACATCCCATCCGATATATTTGCGTCGGGCAGAACTCTTTCCGTTCACATGTACATTCTGTCATCTGAAGGGTTGCACATAAATCAAGCCTACGCCACAGCAGTAATTTTGCTTGTGATAGTTTTGGCTGTCAATGCGCTTTCATCAATGCTGGCGCGAAAAGTTACTTCCGGAGAATAAGGATAATTACCATGAACAAAATAAATATTAAAGATTTGAATCTGTACTACGGAGATTTTCAGGCATTAAAAAATATTAACCTTGATATTCCCAACAGAAAAATTACCGCATTTATAGGACCGTCGGGCTGCGGCAAATCTACTTTGCTGAAGTCATTAAATAGAATGAACGACCTTGTAGACGGCTGCAAAATTACAGGCGAGATTAAGCTGAACAATGAAAATATTTACGATATTAACGTGAATACGTTGCGAAAACGTGTCGGAATGGTTTTCCAAAAGCCAAATCCTTTTCCAATGAGCATTTATGACAATATCGCATACGGTCCGCGAACTCACGGCATTATGTCCAAATCGTATCTTGATGAAATCGTGGAAAAATCGCTGCGTCAGGCTGCAATATGGGATGAACTGAAAGACCGCCTTAAAAAAAATGCGCTTGGATTATCAGGCGGACAGCAGCAGCGGCTTTGTATTGCCAGAGCATTAGCAGTGCAACCGGAAGTTATACTAATGGACGAACCGACATCTGCGCTCGACCCGATTTCTACGCAAAAAATTGAAGAGCTTGTACAAGAATTGGAGCAGAAATACACAATTGTAATGGTAACTCACAACATGCAGCAGGCTGTGCGTGTTCCGGAAAAAACAGTGTTCTTTCTGCTTGGAGAAATAGTAGAAGCTGGAAATACCGAGCAGCTGTTTTCATTTCCAAAAGATAAACGTACAGAAGATTATATTACAGGGAGATTTGGTTAAAATGCGAAAAAAATTTGATGAACAATTGGAAGAACTGAATCAGGAAATGATTCACATGGGCAATTTTATTGAGCAGGCAATTGAAAAGGCAGTCGATGTTTTGATTCACAAGGACATTAAAAAAGCTCATGCAATAATAAAATGCGATGATGAAATTGACAGACAGGAAAAGAAAATTGAAAATCTTTGCCTTCAACTTTTACTGCAGCAGCAACCTGTGGCAAAAGATTTGCGGCTTATTTCCGCGACATTAAAAATGATTACCGATATGGAACGTATAGGCGACCACGCTGCCGATATTGCGAAATTAACAATTGAAATAGCCGATAAACCGTACATAAAAAATACAGAACATGTTGAACAAATGGCAAAAGAAACAATTCTAATGCTTATAAACTGCCTTAAAGCATACGTAACGCGTGATTTGGCTATTGCGGAAGATGTAATAAGACATGATGATAAAGTCGACAGGCTGTTTTTTATGGTAAAAGAAGATTTAATACAAATGATTCACAAGGACAGCGAATCAGGCGAACAGGCTGCCGATTTATTATTAATTGCAAAATATTTTGAACGCATAGGCGATCATGCAACAAACATTGCAGAATGGATAATTTTTTCTATTACAGGCAAACACGAAAAGCTTGAGGAAGCATAGATTACTAAGGGACAGACCCTAATTCTAGTTTGGAATACAAACAAACCGGATAAATACAAAAATAAACTGAGGGACAGACCTATATGCCAAAACGGTATTAAGGTCTGTCCCTTTGTATGAAAATCAGCCACATTACTTTGCAACAAATTTTAACATAACGCACGACAATGACAGAAAATAAACTTGAAAATAACAGCAATGTCTACAAGTTTCACAGTGTCAGACCTTTATTCTATTACGGTATACTAACAAGTCATGCGCATGTGAATACAAAAATAAACTGAGGGACAGACCTATATACCAAAACGGTATTAAGGTC